>JANXYI010000301.1 GCA_025350085.1 Deltaproteobacteria bacterium | reverse complement strand
CATGGGGGGGGGACCGGGGGGCCGTTATGAACCCCGAAGGGGCCCCCCGGCCGCCGGAGGCTCTTCTCTTACGCTTCGACCCGGCGCACGCTGACGAAGTGTTCCTGCATGCAGATGCCGCCGCCGCCCTTGTCCCAGCTATTGATGCCGTCGGGCATGAGCTCGTTGTCGGACACGCCGCGGCCCTTGGCCCGGCTCTCGACCGGCAGGGTGTGGCCGAAGCCGTGGACCATGAACACGGCCTCAGGGTGGATGAACTCCGTGACATAGGCGCGCAGCTGGCCGCCCTCGCCCTTGGGTGAGGCGACCTCGACCAGGTCCATGTGCTCGATGCCCAGCGCCTTGGCCCGGGTCTTGTTCAGCCAGAGCACGTTCTCGGGCATGAGCTCGAAGAGCAGCGGGTTGTTCACGGTATGGCCCTGGGTGTGCAGGCCGCAGCGGCCGAAGGTGATGCGGAAGAGCCCCTTGGGCGGATGCGCGGGCGAGACGTAGGGCGGCAGGGACGGCACCTGGTCGCGGTCGAGCTTTTCCGAGAAGAGCTCGATCTTGCCCGAGGGCGTCTTGAAGGACAGCGGCTTGTAGAGGGGCTTGTCGGCCAGTTCCACAAAACCCTTGGCCGCGAAGTCGGCGATGCTGACGCCTGTTCCTTCGAGCTGGCGCTCCCAGAGCTCTTCGATGGTGTCGACAGCGAGAGGAGCCAGGGCCTCGATGCCCAGGCGCTTGGCCAGTCCGGCGTAGATCTCCCAGTCGGCCCTGGTGTCGAAGCGCGGCTGAACGGCGCGGTTGCGCAGGAAGAACTGGGGCTTGAGGCCGCCCTTGCTGGCCAGGATACTCTCGCGCTCCAGGTAGGTGCTCATGGGCAGGACCACGTCGGCATTCCAGGCCGTGTCCGACCAGGTGAAGGTCACGGCCACGAAGAGTTCGAGCTTGTCCCAGAGCCTTTTCACGGAGGTGGGGTCCGGGAAGGCCATGAGCGGGTCGTGGCGGTGGGCGATGTAGGCCCGCACAGGGTAGGGCTGGTCCGTGGCGATGGCGTTGAAGGCCAGGTTCACCAGGCCCGGCCCGGGGTCGAAGTGCGTACAGCCCTCGGCCCAACCCGCACCGTCGGCGCGCTTGGCCTCGGGCTTGGGGAACAGCTCCTGGAGCTGCTTCAGGCCCTTTTTGCCCACGTCCCCGGCCTTGCAGGCCAGCGGCAGGCCGCCCTTGGCGCCGATGGCGCCCATGAGCGCATTGATGATGTAGGCCGTGCGGCAGACGTGGAAGCTGTCGGAGTAGCGCGCGGTCATCCAGCCCGGGTGCCAGATCACCGAGGGAGCGGCCTTGGCGAACTGGCGCACAAAGGTGCGCAGGGCACTCGCGCTGGCCCCGGTCTCCTTTTCGGCGAACTCCGGCGTGTAGGGCGCGACGAACTCCTTGAGCTGGTCGAAGTCCTTGACCCATTCCCTGACGAACTTGCGGTCGTAGAGCTTCTCCTCGATGATCACGTTGATCACGGCCAGGTTGAAGGCGTAGTCCGTGCCGGGCCGCAGCAGGAAGAAATGGTCGGCCTTGGCCGCGGGCACGTTGGCCCGGATGTCGATGACCGTGAGCTTGCACCCGGCGTCGCGGGCGTCGAGCAGGTCGTTGACCTCCTTCACGTTGATGGACTCCAGGATGTTGCGGCTCTGGAGCACCACGTGCCGGGCGTTCTTGAGGTCGAGCACCAGTTCCTTGCGGCCGCAGCCGAAGATGGACAGCGAGGCGTGCTGCACGTTGCGCGCGCAGGCCGTGTCGTGGTTGCAGTAGTTGGGCGAGCCGAAGCCGCGCACAAAGGCCCGGGTCAGGTCCATGAACGGGCCGCCGCGGTCGGACAAGAGCAGGGCTTCGGGGCCGTGTTTGGCGCGGATGTCCCTCAGCTTGTCGGCCACATAATCCAGGGCCTCGTCCCAAAACACGGCGCGCCACTTGCCCTCCCCGCGCTGGCCCACGCGGATGAGCGGGGTCTGGGGGCGCTCGTCGTCGTAGAGCAGGCCCGGCCCGGCTGCGCCGCGCGCGCACAGCGCGCCCTTGATCCCGGCAGCAAAGGGGTTGCCGAAGATGCCGGTCACGCGGCCGTCAACGACGTCGACGGCTGCGGGGCAGCGGACGGTGCACATGCCGCACACGCTGAAAACCTGTTTCCTGTCCATGACGACCTCCTGGCGAATCGCGCTGCGTACTTTCAGCACATACCCCCCTTACATTAATCCGCCGTGGAAGGCTAGTGGGCCAGGCGCAAATCCAATGCAGCCGCGGGCAACGGCTCACATTTGCACATCCCCTTGCAGGCGTAGGGAATTCAAAAGTATGGGAAATTTGGAACTTGCGGACGCTTCTATTGACAGCAGGCCTCGGCTTGTGGTCTAAACTTGTTACGCAGTAATACCATTCCGGGGTATCCAGCGGGCAGAGCGTCCCGCGCGGGTGCACAGCCAGGAGTCGCGCATGAGCCTTTACCGCATCGCCCTGAACCCGAACCGCTGCATCGGCTGCAAGTCCTGCCTGGTGCACTGCAACGTCAAGAACAAGCTGCCGCCCGGCATCTCGCTCAACCGCATCAAGGCCCTGGGGCCGTTCAACGGTCCGGACGGCCGGCCGCGCATGGAGTTCGTGTACCAGAACTGCATGCAGTGCGACGAGCCGTTCTGCGTCAAGGTCTGCCCCTCGGGCGCGCTCACCAAGCGGGCTGAGGACGGCCTGGTCTCGCTGGATCAGGACACCTGCATCGGCTGCCACCGCTGCCAGGAGGCCTGCCCCTGGGGCGTGCCCGTGTTCGTGGAGGCCTGGGGCAAGACCAAGAAGTGCGACTACTGCATCGACCGCGTGGACCGGGGCCTGGACCCGGCCTGCGTCACCGGCTGCACGGCCAAGGCCCTGACCTTTGTCCGCCCGCCCAAATAGCGCCCCAAAACCCGCGCCATTGGCCCGGGACGTACCAACATGTGAACGTCTTACCTCAGGAGGAGCATCGTGCTCATGAACAGACGCCGCCTCTTTGCCAGTGTTCTTGCCGCCCTGTCCCTCTGCCTCTGGCTCGGCGTGGCCGTGGCCCAGCAGGCCGTTCCGGCCCCGGCCCCTGCTGCTGTCGAACCGGCCAAACCGGCCGCCACTGCTGCCGCCGCTCCGGCTGAGGGCGCGCCCAAGCAGAGCAAGCTGGCCGCGGCCATCGGAAAGGCCCAGCGCGGCACCGAGCCCGGCCAGATCGATGAGTCCAAGCCCCTTGGCTTCCTGGGCATCCCGGGCGCGCCCACCGTCAATCCCATCCTGGCCTTTGCCTGGGCCGTGTGGGTCGGCTGGATCTTCTCCACCGTGGGCGCCTTTGGCGGCGTCATGGCCGGCGTGGGCCACATGAGCGTCTTCGGCTTCGGCTCCTACGCCGGTGACCTCAAGAAGCCCGCCCCGGATCTGGGCCGCGTCGTCACCGACTCCATCAAGGCCTCCAACCAGTTCCTGGTGGGCACCTCGGCCGCCATCAGCTCCTTCAACTACCTCAAGATGGGCCGCCTGGTGCTGCCGCTGGCCATCAGCCTGGGCCTGGGCTCGCTCATCGGCGCCTGGGGCGCGCAGGAGCTCTCGGCCGGCAAGCTCGACTTCAAGTCCTACCAGGGCTACTTCGGCCTCTTCGTCCTGGTCCTGGGCTGCTGGCTCCTGTACGAGACCACTCCGGGCGCCCAGAACAAGAAGAAGACCGCCAAGGAGGCCGCAAAGGCCTTTGAGGAAGTCGTGCGCAAGCAGAAGTGCGGCGAGGACACGAGCGACTGCCATATCGGCCTGTCCATCCAGAAGTTCACCTTCACCATCTGCGAGTTCAATTTCTACGGCGTGCCGTTCAAGTTCAACCCGCTGCTGCCCTTCCTGGGCGGCGTGGTCATCTCCGCCGCAGCCGCTTTCCTGGGCGTGGGCGGCGGCTTCCTCATGGTGCCCTTCCTGACCAGCGTGACCCAGCTGCCCATGTACCTGGCCGCAGGCACCTCGGCGCTGGCCGTGCTCGTGGGCATGGTCACCAGCATCATCACCCTCATGGGCAAGGGCACGCCCATCGAGTGGACCCTCGTCGGCACCGAGCTGGTGGGCATCACCGTGGGCTCCATCATCGGCCCCATGACCTCCAAGTATCTCTCCGACAAGCTGATGAAGCGCATCTTCATCGTGCTCTCGTTCTACATCGGCATCGGCTACCTGCTGGCCGGCTTCTACGGCATCAAGATCCCCGGCGTCTAAGCTCAACCACCCAGGCCGGGCTCCCGCTTAAGGGGGCCCGGCTTACCCCCAACCGGACACCCGCCCATACCCATGACCCCCTTCCAGGCCTTCGACGCCCTCTTGATCGCACCCTTCCGGCTGCTGCCCAGCCCCGAGGCCGGGTTCCTCTTCGGCGTCCTCGTGCTGGCCCTGGCCAGCGCCGCCCTGGGCCGGGCCAGCCAGGCCCTGGTGGCCCGCGCCCAGCGCATCCGGCGCGCCAGAGTCGACGGCGAGACCAAGCACCGCAGCGACCTCTCCATCCAGGCCGCCCAGGCCGGAAACCGCGAGGCCTACCTGGCCCAGAACCAGATGGCCCAGGAGGCCTACGGCGACTCCATGGCGCTGGCCGCCGGACGCGGGGCCGCCCTGCTCTGGCCGGGCATGATCGCCCTGGCCTGGCTCACCTGGCGCTTCGACGCCGTGCCCCTGCCCTGGCTCTGGGACAGCGCCGGGCCAGCCACGTACTTCCTGCCCCTGTACATCATTGCGCTGTGGGCCCTGGCGCGGCTGGCGAAGAGCAAATATGCCTCCGGCGATCGCAATAACCACTATCCATGTCATACGGGAAGCCTGCGCCTGCTGCGCTCTCTTCTGCACCAATCCCCGGGCCAGCTGCTCGAGACCACCGGTATAGTCCCCCGCCTCCATCTGCGGTGCGACCCGCGCCGTCACCTCCCGCAGACGGTTGCGATCCAG
>JANXYI010000297.1 GCA_025350085.1 Deltaproteobacteria bacterium | reverse complement strand
GGGCTGTTTCAGGTTCCTCCTGAAACAGCCCTTTCGGCGTAATGGGGGGGTCTGGGGGGCCGCAGGCCCCACAGCCGCCGGAGGCCCCCCCTTCGGGGTTTCATTGTCCCCTCTCTTAGCCCAGCAAACCGCCCGGCTTGGTCAGGCCCAGGACCTGGTAGACCCGTTTCATATCCAGGTGCTGGCGCAGGGCTGCTGCGAGGCGCTCCAGGGCCGGTTCCAGGCCGAAGTGCGTCTGCGGTTCGATGAGCGGCTTCAGGCCCTTGACGCGCCGCAGGTCGTCCAGGAAGGCGCGGCGGAACAGGTCCTCGTCGAACACGCCGTGCAGGTACGTGCCCCAGACTCGTGGCAGGGCGCGCGGCAGGGCGCTGCCCGGCCCGCTCTTCTTGCCCTTCTTGGAAGGGGCGGCCGTGGCGTCGCCCGCCGCGTCGCCCGTCGCATCCAGGCCGAAGCTGAGGGGCTTGCCCGCGGCGTCCTGGGCCAGCGGCACGGCGCGCGGGCCGGGGGTGTCGCCGTCAGGGCCGACAATCTCGGTCTGGCCGTGGTGGATCTCGTAGCCTGTGAGGGCCAGCCCGGTGCGCAGGCAGGTGGCGCTGACGCGGGTCAGCGTCTTGTCGCGTTCGAGCACGGTGATGAGCGGCAGCAGGCCGAAGCCGTCGGCGGATGTTTGGCCAGAGCCAGGCGTTGATTCCAGGCCCAGGGGGTCGTCCACGCGAGTGCCGAGCATCTGCAGCCCCGCGCAGAGGCCGATGACGCGAGTGGCCTCGGGCAGGCCGCGCAGGGCAGCGGCGAACCCGGCGCCGCGTAGCGCGCGCATGTCCTCGATGGTGTTCTTGCTGCCGGGCAGGATCACCGCGTCGGGCAGGCCCAGTTCGCGCACGTCGCGCACCAGGCGCAGGCGCACGTCGGGCTCGGCGGCCAGCGGGTCCAGGTCGTTGAAGTTGCTGATGCGCTGCGGGACAATGACCGCGATATCCAGGCTGTCGGCGCGCTTGGCCGCGCTCGCAGTGTTGCCCAGGCCCACGGAGTCCTCCTCGGGCAGGGCCAACTCGTTCAACCAGGGCACCACGCCGAGTACGGGCCGTCCGGTGCGGCGGTACAGGAAGTCGAGCGCAGGCGTGAGCAGCGAGGCGTCGCCCCGGAACTTGTTGAGCACGTGGCCGACCACCAGGGCGCGCTCCTCGGGGTCCAGGATGTCGAAGGTGCCGGACAGCGCGGCAAAGACCCCGCCCCGGTCGATGTCGCCCACGAGCAGCACCTTGGCCCCGGCATGTTTGGCCATGGCCATGTTCACGATGTCCTGGCGCTTCAGGTTGACCTCGGCCGGGGAGCCTGCGCCCTCCAGGACCATGAGCCCGTGCTCGGCGGCCAGCGAGTCGTAGGCCGAGGTCACGGCGCGCCAGGCCTCGGGTTTGTAGGCGTGGTATTCCTGCACGTTCATCTGGCCCACGGCTTTGCCCAGGACCACCACCTGGGAGCCGGTGTCGCCGGTGGGCTTCAGCAGCACGGGGTTCATGCGCGCGTCCGGGGTGAGCCTGCAGGCCTGGGCCTGGGTGGCCTGGGCCCGGCCGATCTCCCGGCCATCGGGTGTCACGGCCGAGTTGTTGGACATGTTCTGGGCCTTGAAGGGCGCCACGTCAAAGCCGTCCTCCAGGAAGATGCGGCACAGGCCCGCAGTGAGCACGCTCTTGCCCGCACTGGAGCAGGTGCCCTGGACCATCACGGCCAAGGTCCTGCCGACCTTCACGGGGGTTGGGGCCTTCACAATGCCGGAGAAGCGCGCCAGCGCGTCCACCAGCCGGGCGTTCTCCTCGGCCGTGCGCACGGCAATGCGGAAGTAGGAGTCGTCCAGGCCCTCGAAATTGGCGCACAGCCGGATGGCCAGGCCCTCGGCGAGCAGGCGCTCGAACAGGGGCTTTGCTGTCATGCCCACGCGGTCCAGGCGGCAGAGCAGGAAGTTGGCCGCCCCCGGGAACACGCGCAGGCCCGGGATCTCGCG
Organism: Deltaproteobacteria bacterium; assembly: GCA_025350085.1. GTDB lineage: Bacteria > Desulfobacterota > Desulfovibrionia > Desulfovibrionales > Desulfovibrionaceae > Humidesulfovibrio. The sequence continues at coordinate 1,296 of JANXYI010000297.1, read as the reverse complement.
CAACTCCGCGGTCAGCGCCTCGCGCAGGGAGGCCACTGCGCGCACGGTGCGCTCCTGAAAGTCCAGGTCGCGCAGGGCCCGCGCGCCCACGCGCTGGGCGAGCACGCCCACGTTCCAGGCCGGGAGGCGGCGCCGGATGCGGGTGATGGTCTCCGGCGCGGCGAAGCACAGGCCCAGGCGCAGGCCGGGCAGGGCGTAGAATTTCGTCAGCGAGGCCAGAACAATGACGTTGTCCGGCCGTAGGCGCACCAACCGGCCAAGACCCCCGGCTGCCCCGGCTTCGCGGCCCGTACTCTCATCTTCAATGCCCGGCACGAAGTCGGCAAAACTCTCGTCCACCACGAACAGGCTTTGGGGGAAGGCCCGGGCCAGGTCGCGCACGTGGCGCGCCGGGAGGCACACGCCCGTGGGGTTGTTCGGGCTGGTCAGCATGACCACCGCGGGCGTGGCCAGCAGCCCGGCCAGGCGCTCCAGGTCCGGGACAAAGCCGTCCGCCGCGCGGCAGGCGAGGGTCTCCACGGCGAGCCCGGCCAGGCGGCAGCAGCGGTCCACGTCCACGTAGGCGGGCACCGGGATGATGGCCCGGGTGTGGCCCAGGCGCGCGGCAAGATTGCAGACAGCGGGCAGGAGTTCGGACGCGCCGTTCCCGGCCAGCGCCTGGGTGGGCCAGACCTTGTAGCGTTCGCAGGCGGCCAGGGTCAGATCGGAGGCCTCGGGGTCAGGGTAGTGCACCACCTGGGCCAGGGCGTCGGCGATCTCCTCGGCCAGCCAGGCAGGCGGGCCGAGCGGGTTGATGCTGGCGGAAAAGTCGACGAGTTCGCCGGGGGGCACGCCCGCGCGCTCGGCGAGCTTGTGCACGTTGCCGCCGTGGGCGTAGCGGTCGGCCTCGGTCTGCTGGCGCTGGCCTGCGGCGGGGGCGAGGCCCGGAGTCAGGCCGCCCAGGATGTTCTGGCGCATGGGCGCTCCTTGGCGTGGGTGGAGGTGCTGCCCGCCAGATGTAGCGTGGTTGGGCTGTGGCGGCAAGGGTATGCGTGGGCCGGAAGTCTCTCCGGTGTGGTCGGGCTGTGGCGGCAAGGGTATGCGTGGGCCCGAGGTCTCTCTGGTGTGGTTGGGCTGTGGCGGCAAGGGTGGGGTGGGCCGGAAGTCTCTCTGGTGTGGTCGGGCCGAGACGCCCCGGCTAGCCGAAGGCGGCCAGGGCCACTGGCGCGCGTTGGCCGCAGCCCTCGCGCTGGTCGCCGGACCAGGCCGGGGGCGGAGCGCCAGCCAGGGCGTTCAGCATCCCCTGGCGCAGGGTGG
>JANXYI010000236.1 GCA_025350085.1 Deltaproteobacteria bacterium | reverse complement strand
GGCCGCCCCTTGCGGGGCGGCCTTGATCGTCTGGGGCTGTACCGCTGTTAGCGGATGAACAGCATCTCCTGGTAGCTCGGCAGGGACCACAGGTCGTCGGCCACCACGGCTTCCAGCGCGTCGGCAAAGCCGCGCACGTTGTTCATGGCGGGCAGGACCTTGTCGCAGAGGTATTTGGCCTCGGCGTGGGTGCTCTTGGCCTCAAAGGCCATGAGCTTCTCCAGCTAGGCCACCGAGGCCTGCAGGCCGCGCAGCTTGGCCGTCACGTCCTCCAGGGCGCCCATCTTGTAGTCGTGGCCCACGGCCTTCAGGTTGGCGCAGGCCGAGGCCAGTTCGCTCTGGTAGCGCATGGCGGCCGGGAAGATGATGGTGGTGGCCATGCGCACCATCAGGGCCGACTCGGTCTTGAGGGTCTTGGCGTACATCTCGAGGTAGATCTCTTCGCGGCTCTTGAGCTCGGCGGCCGAGAGCACCCCGTATTTGGTGAACAGGTCGATCACGGGCTTGCTGGTCAGCACGGGCAGGGCGTCCGGGGTGGTCTTCAGGTTGGGCAGGCCGCGCTTGGCCGCCTCCTTGTGCCAGGCCTCGGTGTAGCCGTCGCCGTTGAAGACGATGGCGTCGTGTTCCTTGATGATCTTCTGGAGCAGGGTCTGCACCGCGGCGTTGAGCTTCTTCACGTCGCCCTTGGTGGCCTTCTCAAGCTCGGTGGCGATGTAGTCCAGTGACTCGGACATCATGGTGTTGAGTGCCACCAGCGAGCCGGCGATGGACTGGGCCGAGCCCACGGCGCGGAACTCGAAGCGGTTGCCGGTGAAGGCAAAGGGGCTGGTGCGGTTGCGGTCGCCCGGGTCCATGGGCAGCGGGGGCAGGGTGTCCACGCCGATGTGCATAATGCCCTTGGTCTTGGAGCCCTTGAGCTTGCCCTTCTTGATCTGCTCGAAGACGTCGGTCAGCTGCTCGCCCAGGTACATGGACATGATGGCCGGGGGGGCCTCGTTGGCGCCCAGGCGGTGGTCGTTGGAGGCCGTGGCCACGGTGGCGCGCAGCATGGCGCCGTACTTGTGCAGGGCGCGGATGGCCGCGGCGCAGAAGACCAGGAACTGGGCGTTGTCGTGCGGGGTCTCGCCCGGATCAAAGAGGCTGCCCAGGTCGGCGTTGCCCACGGAGTAGTTCAGGTGCTTGCCCGAGCCGTTGATGCCGGCAAAGGGCTTCTCGTGCAGCAGGCAGACCATGCCGTAGCGCTTGGCCACGCTGCGCATGGTGGTCATCACCAGCTGGTTGTGGTCCGTGGCCAGGTTGCCGGACTCGTAGATAGGGGCAATTTCGAACTGACCGGGGGCCACTTCGTTGTGGCGGGTCTTGACCGGCACGCCGAGCTTGAACAGCTCGCGCTCGACCTCCATCATGAAGGAGAGCACGCGCCGGGGCACCACGCCGAAGTACTGGTCCTCGAACTCCTGGCCCTTGGCGGACTTGGCGCCGAAGAGGGTGCGGCCCGCGATGAGCAGGTCCGGACGCGCGAACACGAAGTTGCGGTCGATGAGGAAGTATTCCTGCTCGGGTCCGGCGTAGGAGGTCACGGGCAGCTTGGTGTCCGTGCCGAAGAGCTTGAGCACGCGCTTGGCCTGCTTGTTCAGCGCCTGGTTGGAGCGCAGGAGCGGGGTCTTCTTGTCCAGCGCCTCGCCGGTCCAGGACAAAAACGCGGTGGGGATGCACAGGAAGGTGCCGTTGGGGTTTTCCAGCAGGTAGGCCGGGCTGGTCACGTCCCAGGCGGTGTAGCCTCTAGCCTCGAAGGTGGAGCGCAGGCCGCCGGAGGGGAAGCTCGAGGCGTCGGGCTCGCCCTGGATGAGCATCTTGCCGCTGAACTCGGCCAGGGCGCCGCCCTTGCCGTCAGGCACCAGGAAGGCGTCGTGCTTCTCTGCGGTCATGCCGGTGAGCGGGTAGAACACGTGGGTGAAGTGGGTGGCGCCCTTCTCGATGGCCCAGTCCTTCATGGTGTTGGCCACCACGTCGGCAATGGAGGCGTCCAGCTTCTCGCCGAGCTCGATGGTCTTCTTGAGCGACCTGTAGACATCCTTGGGCAGACGGTGCTTCATGACCTTGTCGTTGAAGACGTTGGCGCCGAAGATGTCCGTGGGTTTGGTGTCGTGGAAGTTGAGGGGGGCGTGGGCGGGTTTGTAGTTGATGACCGCCGAGATGGCATTGAGACGTGCCTGGATTCCGCTCATGGTGGCTGACTCCTGTAAGTATGGGCGTTAAATGTGGCTTGACAGTATTGTAGAATATGACCCTAAATCCGGTGCGGGCTTGCCGCTGCCCACACCCATATCCAACTGCCGTGTCCGAATCAACCCTGGCCGCTCGGCTCAGATGGCATAACGCATCTGTCCCAAAAATTCATCCCCCCAGTAACAAGAATCGGGCCAAAGACGCATTGCATGCGAATTCAGCATGTTGCGTAAACAGGGTGGGCCCTGGGCACGATATATGTAACGGAATTGTTCATTTGACCGCATGACGGAATTGCGGGTGTGACAAATTTGTATGAGCCGGTGGCCCGGGGCGCAGCCGCGCGGCTAAGGCTTCTGCCTGCGGTTCAGGAAGATGCCCAGCCGCCGGTCCTCGGTCAGGATGTGCGTCATCACCCAGTCCTTGAGGAAGATGCCGACGTCCTTCTTGGGGGCCTTCCGCCAGAACGTGTACCGGTCGAAGAATTCCCTAAGATCCTTGAGGATCATCTCGTGTTTCTGGCGATGCGCGTCCAGGCCGGGATAGGCGCTCTCGCGCATGAGTTCCTGTTCCGTGTGGAAATGCAGCTCGGTGAACGCGATGAGCCGGGGAAAGAGCTGCGCCGGGTCGTCGCCCTTGGCGCCGTCAAAAAGGACCGCGTAGAGTTCCTTGGCCAGCCGGTACATTTCCTGGTGCTGCTGGTCGATGACCGGGACGCCCACGCAGAATTCGTTCTGCCATTCGAAAAAGCCGTCCTGCCCGTCGTTGCGCACGGTACCCAGCCGCCGCTCGAACATCTCCAAAAGCTTCCAGCGCACGATGGGGATGTCCGTTAGCGCGGCATCCGGGATACTGAAGATGGTCGTGTTTGCTGCGGCCGTGGCCTTGAACAGGCAGGGGGTTTCGAAAAGCACCGTGCCCTCGTTGAAGTAGTCGCCTGGGCCGAGGGATTCGATCCTTCTGCCGCCCAGAAGCAGCTCGATACGGCCGCTTTTGATCAGGCAGAGCCTGGGCTCGATGCAGGGTTTGCAGACCTCCCCCTTGGACACGGTTTCGCTGGTAATGGCCTGGGCGATTGCGTTCTGGCGGGTGCAGGTCAGGCCGTCGCCGAACAGGTTGCTGGTGTACAGGAAGCTGCGGATGTGCTGCAGGCGCAGCATCTCGTCGAACAGGCCGTTGTTCTTCACGAAGGTGGCGTAGAGGTCGCGCGGGATGCGCAGGGCCTGGACAAAATTCGCCGCGCGGTAGGTCTCGGGCGATCCCTTGCCCGTGAGCGCAGTATACTCGCCCAGCAGCCCGCCGGTGGACAGGGTGCTGTGCACTCCGCTCTTGGTGTGGATAACCTCCAGCTGGCCCGTGAGGATGAGGTGCACGGAGTCGGGCTTGTGGTCGGCCTTGAGGATCAGGGACTCGGGGTTGAACTGCTCCACAGGGCTGTTGAGAAGCACGCGCAGCTGGGCGTCTCCAACCGTCGGGAAGTAGGAGCTCAGGTAGTGGTAGGCGTAGGAGCGCACATAGTCCTGGTGCGAGGGGATGAGCACATCCACCATGCCAAAGGGCGCGCCGGAGCCGATCTCCTTCTGCCTGTTGGTCAAGGGCAGGGCCGTGTGCGCGAGCACGATCTTGCCGGACTTGTCGTGGGCGAAGTCCTCGGCGTCGCCGTGGATCATGCCGCCGCCAATGTCCAGCTTCTTCAGGTCCACAGGCTTCATGTAGTCGGCGCACACCTCGTGAAAAAGCTCCTGCGACAGTCCGGGGGCGTCCGGGTCGTCCGTGACCATGGCCTTGAGCAGCTTCAAGCTGGCGATGTCCGCGAAGTGGGCGTAAGTGCGGTAGCCGCCCCGGTCCAGCGCGCGGAAGAACATCACCGTGGTCTCCACCGGGTGCGGCGAGAACACGGGCTTCACCTCCAGGGTGTCGATGTCGTTCCACTGGCCCACTTCCATGTCGTGGAACTCAAAATAATGGTGGAACTCCGCCTCGTCGGTCATGGCCAGGGCCGAGAGCTTCTTCATCACCGAGGCGCGGACGAATTTGGTGGCGTAGTAGGGGATGCGGTGGTCGGCACGCATGAGCGCGGACAGGCCGCAGAAGTGGTCGTCGTGGGCGTGGGTGTGGAAGATGCCGGAAATCTCGTTGACGCTGATGCCCAGGGCCTTCAGGGTGTGCATGATGTTCGGCCCGGCGTCGATGAGATACACCTTGCCCTGGAAGATGATGATGCTGGCCATGGCCGGGCGGTTGGGGTCCCAGCCGTCGCCCTC
>JANXYI010000163.1 GCA_025350085.1 Deltaproteobacteria bacterium | reverse complement strand
TCGGCCTCATCGTCTTCCAGGGTGCTCATGAAGGTTTTGACCTGGATGTCCATGTCCCGCAGGTTCTGCAGGATCTCCTTGTGGCCGATGCCAAGTTCGGCCGCCAGGTCCTTCACTTTGAGCTTTGTCACCATTCATGTTCCCCTTGTTAACGCTTCTTCCGCCCGTCGCCTCGGCGGAGAAATCTCTCGCGGCATTCGGCCTTGTCGCAGACGTACAGCCCTTTGCCGGGCATCCTGCGCCGGGGGTCGGGAATGATTCCCGGTCCCGCTTCCTGTTCCTCTCCGGCCCGCAGCCCCCGGACATGCCGGAGCAGCTGGGCCTGCGGCAGGCGGCGTCTGCAAATGCAGCACATGCGCACCGGCCCGGCACCCTTCGCCGTCTGCCCGCCACCGGACATAAGCAAACGCCTATTCGGCTCCGGGGGTTTCCGGGGCCTTGTCTTCCTCTTCCTTGGGCGCCAGGCCCAGGATGTTGATGGCCGCGCGCATGTCGCGGATCTTGTCCGGGGTCATGCCCGTGACGGCGAGCAGCTGCTCCTCGGTGGCGCTGACTAGCTCGGCAGTGGTCTCCAGGCCCGCGGCGAAGAAGGCCTCCATGGCCACCTCGGCCACGCTGGCCAGCTGGTCCATGCCCTTCTTGTCGGCGTTGAGCTCGCCGTAGCGGCTCTCGGTGAAGATGTCGATCTTCCAGCCCAGCAGCTGGGCGGCCAGCTTGACGTTCTGGCCCTTGCGGCCGATGGCGAGGGTCAGCTGGTCGTCGGGCACCACGACCTCAAGGGTCTTCTCCTCGTCGTCGACCATGATGCGGCTGATGATGGCCGGGGACAGGGCGTTCTGGGCGTAGACGGCAATGTCCGGGCTCCAGACCACGATGTCGATGCGCTCGCCCTTGAGCTCCTGCACGATGTTCTGGATGCGCGAGCCCCTGATGCCCACGCAGGCGCCCACCGGGTCCACGTCGCGGTCGCGCGAGCTGACGGCCACCTTGGCGCGCAGGCCGGAGTCGCGGGCCACGCCCATGATCTTCACGGTGGAGTCGAAGACCTCGGGCACCTCGCGGGCAAAGAGCGCGCCCATGTAGTCCGGGTGCGAGCGCGAGACGATGATCTGCGGGCCGCGGGATTCCTTCTGGACCTCGATGATGTAGGCCTGGATGCGGTCGCCGCGCTTGTAACGCTCGCGCGGGATCTGCTCGTCCTTGGGCAAGAGGGCCTCGGTGCGGCCCAGGTTGATGATCCAGCCGGTGCGGTCGCGGCGCTGGACGATACCCGAGACGATCTCGCCCTTGCGGTCGCGGTACTCCTCGAAGATGATCTCCTGCTCGGCGTCGCGCATGCGCTGGATGATGACCTGCTTGGCCGACTGCGCGGCGATGCGCCCGAGCTCCTCGATCTTGACCTTGAAGCCCATCTCGTCGTTGAGATTGATGTTCGGGTCGTGCTCTCTCGCGTCGGCCAGGGTGATCTCGCTCACGGGGTCGGTGATCTTGTCCACCACGACCTTGAACTGGTAGACCTGGATCTCGCCCAGTTCCTCGTTGAAATTCACCTCGATGTCCATCTGATCGCCGTACTTGCGGGCAACCGAGGACCGCACGGCCTCTTCCAGGGTGTCGATGAGCAGGTCGCGGTCAATCCCGCGGTCCTTGCTGATCTGGTCGATGGTCTTCTTCAGTTCCGAGCTCATGGCGCTCCCTCCGGTGCCGCCCGGCGTCCGGCATTGCCGGTGCGCGTGGACGGGAGATTCTCAAATCTGTTTCCGCCGCCTGCGAAACCCTGAAGGCGTCTGCGCTGCTGCGGCGGGGGTGAAGGCACGTCTATGGCGCAGGCCTTACGCGGCTGCGCCGGGAAATTCATGCACCAGGTGGGCGGTCTTCACCTGCGCCCACAAAACGCTGGTGCGCACGCCGTCCTCGTCCACCACCAGTTCCTCGGCCCCGGCCTGGCCCTTGACCTCGGACAAGAGCCCGCGCAGATGGCGGCGCCCGTCCGTGGCCTCGTTCAGGCGCACGTCGATGGTGCGGCCGAGGTAGCCGGACAGCTGCTCCGGGACAAAGAAGCGGCGCTCCAGCCCCGGGGAGGAGACCTCCAGCACGTAGGCGCCGGGCACGGCGTCCTCGGCGTCGAGCGGCGCGCCCAGGTGGCGGCTGACGCGAGCGCAGGCGGCGATGGTCACGCCGCCCTGGACCGCCATGTCCGCGACGGGCTCGCCGACAGGCTCGCCTGCAGGCGAACCCGCGGACTCGTCCGCCTGGGCATCGATATACACACGGACCACCATCCGGCTGCCGGCCGAGGCCAGCTCCACGCCCCAGAGTTCCACCCCGAGCGGGCTTAAGCCCGAGCCGATGAGCCCGGTGAGCCGTTCAATCAGGGGTGTTCTCTTCACGTGCGGCCGTCTCCGTTTCCGGCTCCCGGAAATAAAAAAGTGGACCAAAAGGCCCACCATCTCTTGAGGAACCAGAGGTTCCGGCGGTCTAATCCTTGAGGCCTTGGAGCGGGTGACGAGGATCGAACTCGCAACACCGAGCTTGGGAAGCTCGTACTCTACCATTGAGCTACACCCGCCCGCACGGCCTATCTAGTCGCGGGTAGGAGCGTTGTCAACGGAAAACCAGGCCTGGCCCAAGATTTCTTCCGTCCGCGTCAGGCGCGGGTTCCCGCCGGGTCGGACCGACTCTGGCCGCGTTCGGCGGGTCGGTCAAGCCCTGATTTGTGGCGCACAATTTGCATGATTGCGGTCAGCACAGGAGGACCCAATGCGCGAAAGCATGTACAGCGCCCTGTTTGGGGCCATGACCAACGAGCACAGGCTCGACGTCATTGCCAACAATCTGGCGAACGTGAGCACCAACGGCTACAAGAAGGACAACTACGCCTTCCAGGATACGTTCCAGCGCTTCGCCACGGACTATCTGCCCGACTCCAAGCCCTATGTGCGCGGCCAGGAGCTGTGGCCCAAGGCCTATGTCCAGGCCCGGCCCAGGCTGGGCGGCCAGTACTCCGACATGTCCCAGGGCAGCATCCAGGTCACGGGCAACCCGCTGGACGTGGCCCTGACAGGCGACGGGTTCTTCAAGGTGCGCACCCCCAAGGGCGATTTTCTGACGCGCAACGGCAGCTTCCAGCTCTCAAGCGACGGGCGTCTGCTCACCGAACAGGGCTTCGAGGTCCT
>JANXYI010000131.1 GCA_025350085.1 Deltaproteobacteria bacterium | reverse complement strand
CCGAGTGCGGATTGAGCCGCGCCGAGTGAATGTCTAATGGCCGACACTTCGCTCAAGGCGTAAACGCGATCTCTACGTGCGACTCGTGCTGCTCGCCCGGCTCGACGCGCAACAGCTTCTCGCCGGTGTTGAGCGCATTGCCCGGCGAGGTCCAGGGCTCGACGCAGACGAAGTCCTTGCCGCTGAGCGTCCACACCACCCAGTGCGAAAACTCGCTCGACCCGCGGAGCGCGATCCATATGCGATTCATGCTTTCGGGCTTGGAAAAGACTACCAGCTCATCCCCTTCAAGGGCATCTACAAGAAGCTCAAAGCCGAGAAGGCCCACACCATCCGGGGCAGCATCTACCCGGTGCCGAACATCAAGAATCCGTTCCTCGGCGTACACTTCACGCGCGGGGTGCATGGCGACGTGTACCTCGGCCCCACGGCCATCCCGGCGCTCGGCCGCGAGAACTACGGGCTCATCCAAGGCATCGACGCCGAGGCCCCGGCCATCCTGTTGCGCGACGCCCTGCTCTTCCTGCGCAACCCGAAATTCCGCGAGGTGGCCCTCGAGGAACCGCGCAAATATTTCTTCAAGCATTTTTTTAATGACGCCCGGAAACTGGTGAAGGAGCTGGCCATGGAGGACATCGAGTCCTCGCCCAAGGCCGGCATCCGGCCGCAGCTGGTGAACGTGAAGAAGAACGAGCTGGTCATGGATTTTGTCATCGAGGGCACGGAGCAAAGCGTGCACGTGCTGAACTCCATTTCCCCGGCCTTTACCAGCTCACTTTTCTTCTCCGGCCTGCTTGTCGACAGGTACGTCCGACCCAGGCTCTCGCAGCTTTAGAGCTGTGCAGCTTCCTGGCATCTTGACAAGAGTCTGAAAACACGGAACAAGGCCTCCAACACAAATGAGGGCCATGACGATGATGAAGCTACCCGAACTGCACTTTGGCGACCTCACCGCGCAGATCCCCATTATCCAGGGCGGCATGGGCGTGGGCATCTCCCTTTCTGGCCTGGCCTCGGCCGTGGCCAACGAGGGCGGGGTCGGCGTCATCGCTGCGGCCATGATCGGCATGGGCGAGCCCGACGTGGCCAAGAACCCCACCGAGGCCAACATCCGCGCCCTGCGCGAGGAGATCCGCAAGGCCAAGGAGAAGATGACCCAGGGGCTGCTCGGCGTGAACATCATGGTCGCGCTGACCAACTTCGCCGACCTGGTGCGCACCTCCATCCGCGAGGGCGCGGACGTGATCTTCTCCGGCGCGGGCCTGCCGCTCGACCTGCCCAAGTATCTCAAGGAAGACCTGCCCGAGGAGCTGCGCGCGCGCGTGCGCACCAAGCTCGTGCCCATCGTCTCCTCTGGCCGCGCCGCTGCCGTGCTCTGCAAGAAGTGGCTGGCCAAGTACGACTACCTGCCCGACGGCTTCGTGGTCGAGGGCCCCAAGGCCGGCGGACACCTGGGCTTCAAGGCCGAGGAGCTGGACGACCCCAACTTCGCCCTGGAAAAGCTGCTGCCCGAGGTGGTCAACGCCGTGAAGCCCTTTGAGGCGGAATCCGGCCGCCGCATCCCGGTCATCGCCGCGGGCGGCATCTACACCGGCGCGGACATCGCCAAGTACCTGGAGCTGGGCGCCTCGGGCGTGCAGATGGGCACCCGCTTCGTGGCCACCTTTGAATGCGACGCTGATCCGGCCTTCAAGGAGGCCTTCATCAACGCTCAGGCCGAGGACGTCACCGTGATCAAGAGCCCGGTGGGCATGCCCGGCCGCGCCATCCTGAACGACTTCATCAAGGCCGTGCGCGAGGGCCGCAAAAAGCCCTTCAAGTGCCCCTATCACTGCGTCAAGACCTGCGACGTGACCTCCAGCCCCTACTGCATCGCCCAGGCCCTGGTGAGCGCCAAGAAGGGCCTGCTCAAGCACGGCTTCGCCTTCTGCGGCGCCAACGTCTGGCGCGTGAACAAGATCGTCAGCGTCAAGGAGCTCATAGCCGGGCTCAAGCAGGAGTTTGACGAGTTCTGGGCCAAGAAGAACGCCAAACCCGCTGAAAAATAGAGAATACACCACGCCAAGCGAAGTCTCGCGCGGCGGACAAGGAGCGTCCATGTCCAATCCCTCAGTGCTGATCACCACCTCCATGGGCGAGATGCTCGTGGAGCTTTACGCCGACAAGGCCCCGGACACCGTGGCCAACTTCCTCGCCTACGTGGACGAGGAATTCTACGACGGGCTCATCTTCCACCGCGTCATCAAGAACTTCATGGTTCAGGGCGGCGGCATGGACATGATGATGCGCGAGAAGAAGAACAAGGCGCCCATCAAGAACGAGGCCAGCGCCGAGGTGCCCAACGAGGCCTTCACCCTGGCCATGGCCCGCACCATGGACCCGCACAGCGCCACCAGCCAGTTCTTCGTCAACGTCAAGGACAACGAGTTCTTGAACTTCACCGCGCCCAACCCGCAGGGCTACGGCTACGCCGTGTTCGGCAAGGTCACCGAGGGCCAGGACGTGGCCACCAAGATGAGCCTAGTGCGCACCAAGAACCACATGGGCCACGGCGACGTGCCGAGCGACCCCATCAGCATCATCAGCATCCGCCGCTTCGAGGTCTAGCCCCCTTCGGGGTGTGTAGCCCCTTCGGGGTTCCATTCCGCGAAGTCAGGCAGTTGTACCCAGCACACTCAAAAACGGCGCGTCCAGATGGGCGCGCCGTTTTTGTTGTTGCAGCCGCGACAGGAAGGCCAGCTACAGATCCTCCTCGCTCCTGACCGCGATGCCGCTCTGTTTGAGCAGCGCAGCCAGCAGGCCGTGGCCGGGCACAAGGGTGCGGGAGAAGGTGCCGTCGTAGATCTGCCCTGGCCCGCAGGACGGCGAGCGGGCCTTGAGGATGGCGGCTGTGCAGCCATGTTCCCGGGCCAGGGCCAGGGCCCGTTGCGCGCCGGCCTGGAAGGCCTCGGTCACATCCCGGCCGGAACGGCCCACGGCCCGGCCTTGCCGCAGCTCCACGGGCTCACGCGGCACAGGCAGCCCGCCCAGCACCTCCGGACACACGGGCACGGCCCGCCCGGTTGCCAGCAGGCGCAGCACCTCGGGATGCGGCGAGGCGACCCCGTCATAGCGGCAGGCGACCCCGGCCAGGCAGGCGCTGACCAGAATGGGCGAAATATTGGATGAAATGACGGGCGAGGTGTCGGGGACATCAGGGCTGGACATGGGCGCTCCAAGCCGGGCGTTCAGGGCTTGTCCGGGGGCTCGGCCAGGCCGGTGCCCTGGGCCGCATCCCCGGTGCCTGAATTTCCGGTACGTGCATTTCCTGCACCCGTATTTCCTGCGCCATTATCTCCGGCATGTGGGTGGGCCCTGTCGTAGACCTCCATGATGTGCCTGAGGTCCAGGTGCGTGTAGCGTTCCGTGGTGGACAGCCGCGAGTGGCCGAGCAGCTCCTGCACGCTACGCAGGTCCG
>JANXYI010000097.1 GCA_025350085.1 Deltaproteobacteria bacterium | reverse complement strand
CCGGCTCCGGGATGTCCAGCGACTCCAGGACCACCGGGGTCTTGAGGTCGGCCAGGGTGTCGCCGGTGGAGACGCTTTTCAGGCCCACGGCGGCGACGATGTCACCGGCCAGGGCGACCTTGATCTCCTCACGCTTGTTGGCGTGCATCTTGAGCAGTCGGCCGATGCGTTCCTTCTTGCCGTTGCCCGCGTTGACCACGGTGGCGCCGGATTCGATGCGGCCGGAATAGATGCGCAGGAAGGTCAGGTGCCCGACAAAGGGGTCGGTCATGAGCTTGAAGGCCAGCGCAGCCAGCGGCTTGGTGTCGTCGCAGGGGCACTCGATCTTCTCTTCCTCGTTGTCCGGATTGATGCCGACCATGGCCGGGATGTCCAGCGGCGAGGGCAGGTAGTCGATGATGGCGTCGAGCAGGGACTGCACGCCCTTGTTGCGGAAGGCGGTGCCGCAGAGCACCGGGCAGATCTTCATGGAGATGGTGGCCTTGCGGATGCCCAGCATGATCTCGTCCACGGTGAGTTCCTCACCGGCGAGATACTTCTCCATGAGCGCCTCGTCTTCCTCGACCACGGCCTCGAGCATGACCAGGCGCAGCTCGTCGTACTTGGCCTTGAGGTCGGCGGGGATATCGACGATGTCGAAGGCCACGCCCTTGTCAGCGGCGCGGTCCACGTAGATCACGGCGTTTCCGCGCACCAGGTCGACCATGCCCGCGTAGGCGTCTTCGGCTCCGATGGGGATGTGCAGGGGCACGGGCTTGGCGCCCAGGCGGGTCTTGATCATGTCCACGCAGCGGAAGTAGTCCGCGCCGACGCGGTCCATCTTGTTCACAAAGGCGATGCGGGGCACGTTGTAGCGGTCAGCCTGACGCCACACGGTCTCGGACTGGGGCTCGACCCCGGCCACGGCATCGAAGACGGCAACGGCGCCGTCGAGCACACGCAAAGACCGCTCGACTTCCATGGTAAAGTCGACGTGGCCCGGCGTATCAATGATGTTGACGCGGTGATCGCGCCAGAAACAGGTTGTGGCCGCGCTGGTGATCGTGATGCCGCGTTCCTGCTCCTGGACCATCCAGTCCATGGTGGCCTGGCCGTCGTGGACTTCGCCGATCTTGTGGGAGACACCGGTATAATAGAGGATGCGCTCAGTGGTCGTGGTCTTGCCGGCATCAATGTGGGCCATGATGCCGATGTTACGCTGCCTCTCGCTGGGGACGACTTTGGACACTGTTCTATATCTCCGTGACTACCAGCGGTAGTGAGCGAAGGCCTTGTTCGCCTCGGCCATCTTGTGCGTTTCTTCCTTCTTCTTCACGGCGCCGCCACGGTTGTTGAAGGCGTCGAGGAGTTCGCCGGACAGGCGGTCGACCATGCCCTTCTCGCCGCGGCCGCGGGAGTAGCTGATGACCCAGCGGATGGCCAGCGCGCTCTGGCGGTCGGGCCGCACTTCCATGGGCACCTGGTAGGTGGCGCCGCCAACGCGGCGGGACTTGACCTCAAGGTGCGGGCGCACGTTGTCCAGCGCCTTCTCAAAGGCGCGGATGGGATCTTCCTTGCTCTTGTCGCCCAGGGCTTCCAGGGCTTCGTAGAAGATGCGCTCGGCCGTGCTCTTCTTGCCGTCGTACATCAGGCGGTTGATGAACTTGGCGGCCATGCGGCTGCCGTAAACCGGATCAGGCAGAACCTGACGCTTGGTGATGGGACCTTTGCGGGGCATGGGTACTTCTCCTTCCCGTGCTGTTACTTCGGACGCTTGGCGCCGTACTTGGAACGGCCCTGGCGACGGTCGGACACACCGGCGGTGTCCAGTGTGCCGCGGACGATATGGTAGCGGACACCGGGAAGGTCCTTCACGCGGCCGCCGCGGATGAGCACAACCGAGTGCTCCTGAAGGTTGTGACCCTCGCCGGGGATGTACGCGGTGACCTCGATGCCGTTGGTCAGCCGCACGCGGGCAACCTTACGGAGCGCGGAGTTCGGCTTCTTGGGCGTGGTGGTGTAGACACGAGTACAAACGCCGCGCTTCTGCGGGTTGGACTTGAGGGCAGGCGCCTTCTCTTTCTTCTGT
>JANXYI010000093.1 GCA_025350085.1 Deltaproteobacteria bacterium | reverse complement strand
GGGACCTTGGGAACGCTGGGAGCGTGGTGGTCGCTGCTGTCAGTGCCCGGGCCCTCGGCCCGGACGTCCGCGAGCAGGATCTCCAGGCGGCCGAAGGGCTTGTCCGTGACCTCAGCCACGCGGCCGCGCAGAAGGACCTTGCTGCGGCCCTGGGCCGCCACGGCCGTGGCAGGCGGAAGGTCAGGCAGGACCAGGCGCGCGTGCTGCCAGCCTCCGACAAAACTTGCGGCCACAAGGACCAGGGTCAGGGCCGACTGCTTCCAGCCCGCGGCGCGACCCGTGGTGGCGCGGCCCGTGGTGGCGCGGAAGCCAGCCAGGCCGATCCAGAGCAGGCCGGCCACGGCCAGGGCCGGCTCCAGGTGGCGCAGGCCCCAGATGCCCGCCACATAGGTCAAGAAGTACACCTGCCAGGCCAGCAGGCCCGGCGGGCCGCCGGAGGCGGAGAACTGGTCCGGGCGCTGGCTGGCGAGCACGCTCCCCTCCTGGCATGACCCTGCTTGGACGGCCTGTCCCTTTGCGCGCCGGGCAGCCCTTCCCGCACCGGGCGCGTGCTGATCGGCTTCGGCGACTGCCTCTCAAATCCGGCTGTTGCTGCCCGGCCCCGGCGCTTGCGTCTTGGCACCAGCTGACGCTGTTCGCGCCCGGCTAGTCCTTCTCGCGCCTATTCCTTCTCGCGCCGGATGCGCGCGCCCACGGCGGACAGCTTCTCTTCCATGCGCTCGTAGCCGCGGTCCAGGTGGTAGATGCGCGCCACCTCGGTGGTGCCCTGGGCAACCAGCCCCGCCAGCACCAGCGAGGCGCTGGCCCGCAGGTCCGAGGCCATGACCGGCGCGCCAACGAGCTGCGGCACCCCGCGCACCATGGCCGTGCGGTCCTTCAGGTTGATGCGCGCGCCCATGCGGCCGAGCTCGGACACGTGCATGAAGCGGTTCTCGAAGATCTTCTCCTGGATGGAGCCCGAGCCCGAGGCCACGCACATGAGCGCCATGAGCTGGGCCTGCATGTCCGTGGGAAAGCCCGGGTGCGGCTGGGTGGTCACGTCCACGCCCAAGAGCTCGCCACCCCGGCGCACCAGCACGGTGCCGTCCTCCTGCCGCTCCACCAGCACGTTCATCTCGCGC
Source organism: Deltaproteobacteria bacterium (assembly GCA_025350085.1). GTDB lineage: Bacteria > Desulfobacterota > Desulfovibrionia > Desulfovibrionales > Desulfovibrionaceae > Humidesulfovibrio. Next base: position 1,284 of record JANXYI010000093.1, on the reverse strand, counting down.
AGCTTGGAGACCAGCGCGTCCAGCTCGTCCAGCGGACAATCCACGAGCTTCAGTTCGCCGTCGGTGATGGCCCCGGCCACGAGATACGTGCCGGCCTCGATGCGGTCGGGCATGACGCGGTATTCGCAGGCCGAGAGCTGGCGCACGCCCTCCACCTGGATGACGCTGGTGCCTGCCCCGCAGATGCGCGCCCCGCAGGCGTTGAGGAAATTGGCCAGGTCCACCACCTCGGGCTCGCGGGCGCAATTCTCCAGGATGGTGCAGCCCTTGGCCACGCTGGCGGCCATGAGCAGGTTCTCCGTGCCGCCGACCGTGGGGAAGTCGAACACGATGCGCGCGCCGATGAGCCCGCCGCAGATGCCGTGGATGTAGCCGGAGTCAAGGATGAAGCGCGCGCCCATGCGCTCCAGCGCCTTCAGGTGCAGGTCCACGGGCCGGGCGCCGATGGCGCAGCCGCCGGGCAGGGCCACCTTGGCCTCGTGCAGCAGGCCGAGCAGCGGCCCCAGGCAGAGCACCGAGGCGCGCATGGTCTTGACCAGTTCGTACGGGGCCTCGGGCTTGAGGCCCGTGACCCTTGCTGTGACCGTGTTGTCCTCGAAGGTCGTCTCGCAGCCCAGGATGTTCAAGAGTTTCAGGGTGGTGAAGATGTCGCGCAGCCGCGGCACGTTGGTCAGGCGCACGGTGCCCTGGGCCAGCAGGCAGGCGATGAGGATGGGCAGGGCCGCGTTCTTGGAGCCGCTGACCGGGATGGTCCCCTTGAGCTTCACGCCGCCTTCGATGATGAGCTTGTCCATGTGTGTCCTTGTGTTCCCTGGCCGGGCGCGCCCTGGCCGTGTTCATATTTGCGGGAGATTGTCCTTGACCGCCGGGGCAGGGGTCGTATAAAGGAATCTTCCTCTTGTGGTGAATGTAGCTCAGTTGGCAGAGCACCAGGTTGTGGCCCTGGGGGCCGAGGGTTCAAGCCCCTTCATTCACCCCACTAAGAAGCCTAAAGGCCCCGTGCAGACGGGGCCTTTTCTTTTGCCCGCGAGCGCGAACGGACTCTGCTTGAGCCGGGCCGAAAAATCAAGCCGAATGCCAAGCCTGCGCAGACGCTGGACAGCGCCGCCAATCCCGGCCATACACGGGCCATGCACGAGCGTCCGCTGGTCAACATCACCATGCCCACCTTCAACCGGCTGGAATTGACGCGCCAGGCCATCGAGGCGCTTGCGCGCCACACCGGCCATCCCCATCACCTGACCGTGGTGGACAACGCCAGCACCGACGGCACAGCCGACTATC
>JANXYI010000057.1 GCA_025350085.1 Deltaproteobacteria bacterium | reverse complement strand
CCCACAGCCGCCGGAGGCTTCCCCTGCCTCGGCGATTCAGCTAACAGACAGGCGCATCATCGTTCAACCCGGAGGTCCCCATGTTCCGCGACATTCCCCAGGCCATTAAAGCCACGCAAGGCCAGCTAAAGGCCCTGGAGGCCTGGCGCAAGGCCCAGGGCATGGAACGCGCGCGCCTGCTGCGCCAGATCCCGCCCGAGACCGGCAAGCTCCTGGCCATCCTGCTGGCTGGCGCCCCGGCGGGCGATGCCTTGGAAGTGGGCACAGGCGCGGGCTACTCCGGCCTGTGGCTGGCCCTGGCCTGCCGCGCCACCGGGCGCAGGCTCACGACCTTTGAGCTGGACCCGGCCAAGGCCGAACTGGCGCGCCAGAGCTTTGCCGCCGCTGACGTGCTGGATGTCGTGGAATTCACTGAGGGCGACGCGCTGGCAGGGCTCACGGCCGTCCAGGCCCTGGCCTTCTGCTTCATCGACGCCGAGCGCGGCATGGCCCGCACGGCCTTTGAGTTGGCCCTGGCCCGGCTGCCCCGGGGCGGGCTCATCTGCGTGGACAACGCCATCAGCCATGCCGCGGAATTCCAGGACTTTCTGGACGACGCCGTTGGGGACCCGCGTGTGGACGCGGTCATCGTGCCCATCGGCTCGGGCCTGCTGGTCTGCCGGAAGGTGTAAACCCAGGGGCGCTGCCCCTGGACCCCGCCGGGGGAAATGATTTCCCCAGACTGCGGAGCATATTCCTCTCGTCTTCCTCTGCCCTAACGCCGCAGCTTGCGGGCCCTGGGGGTGCCCGCATCGGGCACCTCGGCCGGCAGGGCGTCGTCGGGCTGGAGGTGCGCGGTGGCCGGGACAGCGGTTTGCTGGCCCAGGGTGGCCAGCCGGGCCACGATGACCTCGGGGTTGGGGTAGGTGTCCTTGAGGCCGGTCAGAATCTCGCGCGCCTTGGGGATGTTGTGCTCGCCCTCGTAGGCATCGGCCAGCAGGTAGGAGCTCATGACCTTGACCTCCGCCGGCGCCTTGTCCAGGGCCAGGATCTCTTCCAGGATAGCTCTCGCCTTGGCCCACTGCCAGGACAGGCCGTAGGTCTGGGCCAGTTCGTACATGGCCCGGCTCTTGGTCTCCACGTCCTTGGCCTGGGCCACGCACTGGGTCAAGAGGTCCACGGCCAGGTCATGCTTGCCCAGGGCGCGGTTGGCCACGGCCATGCGCATCTGGGCCTGCACGGACTTGGCCACGTCGCCGCCGCTGGTGTCCTGGCAGCGGCCCCAGGCGTCGAGCGCCTTCTTGCGCTGGCCCTGCAGCTCGTACAGCTCGCCCAGGCGGAACAAGAGCGGCCAGTTGGCCTCGGGCCTGCTGTTGTATTCCAGGGTGGCGGTTTCCAGCAGGGTCACGGCCTTGGTCAGGTCGCCCTTGACCCCGGAGGCGATCTCCACCAGCCGGGTCCAGGCCTCCAGGCGGTGCTTGCCCTGGGGATCGGCCTGCAGGTAGCGCTCATAGGCCGTCTCGGCCTCCAGGAAGTAGCCCCCGGCGTAGGCGTCCCGGGCGATGGCCAAGTCGAGCGCCGGGCCTGTGGGCGCGCCCCGGTCGCAGGCCGGAAGGCTTGCGGCCCCCATGAGGACCACGGCGCAGACCAGCGCCAGGCGGACAGCTCGCGTCAACGCGCCCATGGCAGGCCCGGGGCTAGTCCTCGGCCGGAGGAAGCTCCTCCTCCAGGCCTTCCACAACATCCAGGCCCTGGCGCTGCACCAGGTCAAACCCGGCCACCACGTCGCCGCTGGCCAGGCGCACCAGACGTACGCCCTGGGTGGCGCGGCCCAGGTTCAGGCTCACCTGGTGCACCGGGAAGCGCACAATCTTGTTGGCCGAGGACAGAACCACCATCTGGTCGGTCTCGGCCACCATCACCGCGCCCACGACCTTGCCGGTCTTCTCGGTGACGCGCATGTTGATGATGCCCATGCCGGAGCGGGACTGCACACGGTACTGGTCCAGCGGGGTGCGCTTGCCGTAGCCGCACTCGCTCACGGTCAGGATCTGCTCGCGGTCCGGGTCGCCGGTGACCACGCCCGCCACCACGCGGTCGCGGCCGCGCAGGGCGATGCCCTTGACGCCTTCAGTGGCGCGGCCCGTGGGCCGCACCTCGGAGACCAGGAAGCGGATGGCCGTGCCCTGCTCGGTGATGAGCAGCACGTTGGCCTCGCCCTGCACGTCGAGCACGTTCATGAGCTCGTCGCCTTCCTTGAGGCTAACTGCGCGGATGCCGCTGACGCGGCTGTTGGCGTAGAGCGCGGTGCTGGTGCGCTTGACCATGCCCCGGCGGGTGAGGAACAGGAACTGGCGGTCCTCGGCGAACTCGCGCAGGGTGATGGCCGTGGCGATGTTCTCGTCCTTCTCCAGGGGCACCAGGTTGGCGATATGCGCGCCCTTGGCGTAGCGGCCGGCCTCGGGCACCTGGTGGGCCTTGAGCTGGTACATGCGGCCCTGGTTGGTGAACAGCAGCAGGAACTGGTGGTTGCTGGTCATAAGGAAGGTGTGCACGAAGTCGCCGTCGCTGGTGCTGACCCCGGCGATGCCCTTGCCGCCGCGCTTCTGCTGCTGGTAGTGCGAGAGGTTGGTGCGCTTGATGTAGCCCCGGCGCGACAGGGTGATCACGGCCTCGTCGTCGGGGATCAGGTCCTCGATAGCGATGTCGGTCGCCTCATCGACCACGATCTGGGTCTTCCGGGGAGTGGCGTAGTTCTCGCCGATCTCCATCAGCTCGTCCTTGATGACGCCCTTCAGGACCGCCTCGTTGGCCAGGATACTCCTCAGCCAGGCGATGAGCTTCTCCAGCTCCTTCAGCTCGTCGAGCAGCTTCTGGCGCTCCATGTTCGTCAGGCGCTGCAGGCGCATGTCCAGGATGGCCTGGGCCTGGATCTCGGACAGCTCGAAGCGCTCAATCAAGCCCGCCTTGGCCTCGACCACGCCCTTGCTGGCGCGGATGAGCGCCACCACGGCGTCGATGTGGTCAAGCGCAATTTTGAGGCCTTCCAGGACGTGGGCCCTGGCCTCGCTCTTGTCCAGGTCGAACTGGGTGCGGCGGATGATGACCTCGCGCCGGTGCTCCAGGAAGTAGGCCAGGATCTGCTTGACGTTGAGCAGCATGGGCCGGTTGCCCACCACGGCCATCATGTTGATGCCAAACGAGCTTTCGAGCGGGGTAAACTTGTACAGCGCGTTGATGATGATGTCGGGGATGGCACCGCGCTTGAGCTCCAGCACGATGCGGATGCCCTTGCGGTCGGATTCGTCGCGCAGGTCGCTGACGCCCTCGATCTTCTTGTCATTGACCAGGGCGGCGATCTTCTCCACCAGGCTCGACTTGTTCAGGGCGTAGGGAATCTCCGTGATGACGACGTTTTCCTTGCCGCCCTTCTTGGCCTCCTCCACGTTCACAATGCCGCGCATCTTGATGCTGCCGCGGCCGGTCAGGTAGGCGTCGGCCAGGCCCCGGCCGGTGTAGACCATGCCGCCGGTTGGGAAGTCCGGGCCCTTGATCATGGGCAGGAGGTCCCGGGGGCCGCAGTTGGGATTGTCCAGCACAAACAGCGTGGCCTCGATGAGCTCGCCCAGGTTGTGCGGCGGAATGTTCGTGGCCATGCCCACGGCAATGCCCGTGGTGCCGTTCAGGAGCAGGTTGGGCACCTTGGCCGGGAGCACCGTGGGCTCTTCCAGCGTGTTGTCGTAGTTGGGCCGGAAGTCCACGGTCTTCTTCTCGATGTCGCCCAGGAACTCGCTCGCCAGCTTGGACATGCGCACTTCGGTGTAACGCATGGCCGCCGCTGCGTCGCCGTCGATGGAACCGAAGTTGCCCTGGCCATCCACCAGCGTGTCACGCATGGAGAACTGCTGGGCCATGCGCACCAGCGCGTCGTACACCGCGGTGTCGCCGTGCGGGTGGTACTTGCCGATGACGTCGCCGACCACGCGGGCCGACTTCTTGTAGGCGCGGTTGTAGGCGTTGCCCAGCTCGTGCATGGCGAACAGGATGCGCCGGTGCACGGGCTTGAGTCCGTCGCGCACGTCCGGGATGGCCCGGCCCACGATGACCGACAGCGAGTATTCCAGATAGGACTTCTGCATCTCGCGTTCAATGCTGACATTCTGACTCACGTATATCCTCCGTATAGGGCGGGCGGGTGGAACCGGGGGCAGAGGCTCTCGCCTCTTCCCCCAGACCCCCATCTCCGCCAGGGGGCCTGAGGCCCCCTGACCCCCCAAAGGGTGATCAGGGGAAAATCAGGTCAACTACAACGATCTACAAGTACTTCAACAACCGGGGAGTCCAAAGGGCCTCAGGCCCTTTGGCCGGGGCTTGGGGGCAGCGCCCCCAAATACTTCCCCTCTCCATTCCTTACTAAATATCCAAGTCTTCCACGGCCATGGCATTGCGTTCGATGAATTCGCGGCGCGGGGTGACCGAGTCGCCCATGAGCTCGCCGAAGATGCGGTCGGCCTCTTCGGCGTCGTTGATCTTGACCTGCAGAAGGGTGCGCTTGTCCGGGTCCATTGTGGTCTGCCAGAGCTGTTCCGGGTTCATTTCGCCCAGACCCTTGTAGCGCTGCACGGTATAGCCGCGGTGCGACTCGTCGAGCACGGCCGCGAGCAGGCTGAAGAACCCGCTAACCCGGATCTCCGTCCCGTCGGCGCGGATCAGGGTGAAGTCCTGGCCACCGCAGTCGGTGGCAAGCTGCAGGTACGTCTCCTGGGCCTTGCGGTAGGTCTTGGAGGCGAAGAAGTCCACAGCCAGGCGCGTGCGGTGGCCGTTGGCGCTGGTGAAGACCACAAAGATGCGGCGTTCGTTCTCGTCCTCTTCCACGTCCAGCACGGCCTTGAACCCCACGGCCAGGGCCGGGCCGACCAGGTCGTCCAGGCTGCGGGCGGCTGCGTCCAGCATGGGCTGCAGGGAATTCTCCACGGGCTGGCCCTGCTCATCGAGCAGCGGGGTGTCCACGGCGAGCTGGGCCAGGGCCGCGGCGGTGAAGTCCTGGGGCTGCATGCGGCCGGTCTGGATCAGGGCCAGGAACAGAAGCTCCTCGATGCCCATGTGCAGGGCCTCGCGCACGCGGTCTTTCAATTGGCGGATAGCGTCGAGCAGCTTGCGCAGCTCCTTGCCGGTGAACTCGCGGGCTCCATTCTTGTCGACGGCGCCGTTGCCCGTGGCCCGGGCGGTCAGCGCCTTCTCGGCCTGGGAGAGCAGGAAGGCGTGCAGCTCCTTCTCGTCCTTGATGTATTTCTCGAACTTGCCCTTGTGCGCGCGGAACAGCGGCGGCTGGGCGATGTAGATGTTGCCGCGGTCGAGCAGCTCCCGGTACTGGCGGAAGAAGAACGTGAGCAGAAGCGTACGGATGTGGCTGCCGTCCACGTCGGCGTCGGTCATGATGACGATCTTGTGGTAGCGCAGACGGCCCCAGTCCGGCCCCTGCTCGTCCTCGGCGCCGCTGCCGGGCACACCCACGCCCATGGCCGTGATCAGCGCGCGGATTTCCTTGTTGCCGAGCATCTTGTCGTATCTGGTCTTCTCCACGTTCAGGATCTTGCCGCGCAGGGGCAGGATGGCCTGGATGCGCGGGTTGCGGCCCTGCTTGGCCGAACCGCCTGCGGAGTCGCCCTCGACGATGAAGATCTCGCTCTCTGCGGGGTCCTTGCTCTGGCAGTCGGCCAGCTTGCCGGGCAGGGCGTTGTCGGACAGGGCACCCTTGCGGCGCACCAGGTCGCGCGCCTTGCGGGCGGCCTCGCGGGCTCTTGCCGCGTCCACCACCTTGTCGATGATGTTGCGGGCCTCCTTGGGATTCTCCTCCAGGAACATGGTCAGCTTCTCGTACACCAGCGTGGCCACCAGGCCCGCCACCTCGGAGTTGCCGAGCTTGGTCTTGGTCTGG
>JANXYI010000048.1 GCA_025350085.1 Deltaproteobacteria bacterium | reverse complement strand
GATGTCGTCGATGCCCATCTGGTTGAGCTTCCAGACCATGGCGCTGCCGATGAAACCCGCTCCGCCGGTGACAATGTACATTCGCCGTCTCCCTTGCGTTGTTTGTGGACCATGGGGCGCGGGCCCGGGCCGGGCCGTGTGCGCGAACCGGGAAGATTACCTGGAGCAGCCCTGGTTGGCAACCGCTGGCCCCGGCCCTGCCCCGCCCGGACCGGGCCTGGAAATTATGCGCAACACGTTCATTTCATATTGCCCTCGCCAGGATTATCGCCTATGGTCTGTACAGGTCGCAAATCCCTCTCGCGACGCGGCCGGTTGTCCTACACACTCAATTCGAAGGAGATCCGTCCATGAGCATGCGCAAACGCCTCCTCACCTCCGTCATGCTGGCCGCTCTGGCGATGCTGACCTTGGCCGCCCAGGCACCGGCCGAAACCCTGAAGCCCAAGGTCGACAACTTCATCCTCTTCGTGGACTATTCCGGGTCCATGGCCATGACCAGCGATGTCTACAAGGGCGTCAAGATAAAGCTGGCCAAGGACCTGCTCGGCAAAATGAACGCCGAGATCCCCGAGCTGGGCTACCAGAGCGGCGTGAACACCTTTGCCCCCCAGTCGAGCCTGCTGGCCCCCACCGTGTACAAGAAGCCCGCCGTGGCCGGGGCCGTGGCCAAGCTCGAGACCGATTACGAGATCTACGGTCGGCAGACCCCCATGGGCTACGGCCTGCATGACATTGACCCGGTGCTGGCCAAGCTCTCCGGCAAGACCGCGCTGATCGTCTTCACCGACGGCGACTCCAACATCGGCTCCGACCCCGTGGCCGAGGCCAAGGCCCTGTACGCCAAGTACCCGAACCGCCTGTGCATCCACATCGTCAGCTACGCCGACAACGCCCACGGCAAGATGGTCGTGGACGAGATCCGCGCGCTGAACCGCTGCACCGTGAACGGCGACCCCATCGCGCTGGCCGACGCGGCCGCGCTCAAGAAATTCGTGCGCGACGTGTTCTACGACGTGGCCGACGACGCCCCGGCTCGCTCCATGGCCCCGGCCAAGGAGTGCGAGACCATCACGCTCGGCAACCTGAACTTCGGCTTCGACAAGTTCAAGATCACCAAGGAGATGGAGCCCGCCCTGGAGCAGGCGCTGGCCGTGCTCAAGAATTCCTCCTGCAAGCAGTTCACCATCGAGGGCCACACCGACAGCGTCGGCACCGTGCCCTACAACCAGAAGCTCTCCGAGCGCCGCGCGGCCTCCGTGGTCAAGTGGCTCACGGACAAGGGCTTCGACGCCAGCAAGCTCAAGGCCGTGGGCAAGGGCAAGCTCGCCCCCAAGTTTGACAACAAGACCTCCGAGGGCCGCGGGCTCAACCGCCGCGTCGAGATACGTAACGACTAAGCGTATTGACGAGTGCGGGACTGCGGGGCTACAGGCACCGCAGTCCCGCACCAAGTACCGGAGTTGTTGCCATGTCCGCCTGTGTCCGCCTGACGCTCCTGACCCTGCTGTCCCTCCTGGCCCTGGCCGCTCCGGCCCTGGCGGCCGAGCCCTTCCTCACGCTGCCCGAGGATGCCTCCGGGTCGGTCTCGAACCTGGACCCCGGCCTTGCGCCGTCCCAGGCCCCTGCGTTCATACGCGCGCCCATGCATCAGGACCAGGAGCTGGCCCGGGAGCACGAACGCTTCACCCAGTTCGCCCTGGAGCAGATGCAGCGCATGAACGCCAACATCCTCGGCGGCAGGAACAGCATGCAGGTGCAGAAGGCCGGCCACGGCCTGTACCGGGCCAGCTTCAAGGCCATCGACATTGGCGGCATGGTCTGCCAGGTGCGCCGGGCCGAGAGCGACCCGCAGTATTTCGTCGGCACCGTGCTCTACAAGGAACAGATCCTCGAGAGCGAGGCCCAGACCGCCGAGGCCAGCCGCAGGGGGCCCTTTGAGCCCGTGTCCGAGAAGGCCAACCGCATCATCTACAGCTCCAAGCGCGGCGGCGGCTGGAACTAACCCCGGCCCGCACCAGCCCGCGTCGATCCGGGCCAAGCCTTTCCGCTGCAAGCCGGGCGCGCCAGGCCCAGCTTTTGTGCCCCGGCCTCCACCCCGCCCATTCTGACATCCGCCGCGCGCGGGTAAACCCCGCTTGGCCCAGGCTGTTGCTCCGCCCCAAAGCAGGCGGGCGCACACCCAGGGCCCGCAGCCTGTGCGCCCTCGAAAGGCAAAGCGGCCTTGAACGGGAAGCAAGAGGGGCTCAGACCGCCAGGCTCAGACTGTCTGGCGCTCCCGGCGCAGCATGAGGAACAGCCCCAGGCCGATCATGGGCAGGCACAGGATCTGGCCCATGCTCATCCAATTGAAGGCCACGAAGCCCAACTGGGCGTCGGGCTGGCGGAAGAACTCCACCAGGAAACGGAAGGACCCGTAACCCAGCAGGAACAGCCCGCCCACGGCCCCGCGCGTGCGCGGTTTCGCGGA
>JANXYI010000013.1 GCA_025350085.1 Deltaproteobacteria bacterium | reverse complement strand
ACGCGCTGCACGCGGTGCACCCCGGCCTCCCACTTGAGCTTGCTGAACACGCGCTCGCCGGAGACCGAGGCGATGATTTCCTTGTACCCGCCGGTGTCCGTGGGGCTCGCGTCCAGGATCTCCACGCGCCAGCCCGCGCGCTCGGCAAAGCGGGAGTACATGCGGAAGAGGTCGGCCGCGAAGAGCGCGGCCTCGTCACCGCCGGTGCCGGCGCGGATTTCCAGGATGCTGTTCTTGTCGTCCAGCGGGTCTTTGGGCAGGAGCATGAGCCTGAGCTCGGCGTCCAGCGCCTCCACCCGGGTCTTCAGGCCCTCGGCCTCGGCCTCGGCCAGCTCGCGCATCTCGGGATCGGCGTCCTTCAAGAGTTCGCGGTTGCCGGCGAGCTCCTGGGAAAGGCGCTTGTATTCGCGGAAGGCGCGGACGATGGTGCCCAGGTCGGCGTGGCTCTTGGCGACCTTGCGGTAGCGCTCCTGGTCGGCCAGAACCTCGGGCGCACCGAGCTCGCGCTCCAGGTCCAGAAAGCTGTGCTCGATCTCTTCCAGCTTGGCGTACATTACGAGCCGCCCTCCTCGTTCAGGGCACACTTGAGCGCAGCCATGGCCACCTCGATCTGGCCGTCGTCCGGCTCCTTGGTGGTCATCATCTGCAGCGCCAGGCCGGGCCAGCAGAGCATGCGGCAGACCACGTTGGTGTTGAACCTCCCGGCCAGGCGGATGATCTCGTAGGCGATGCAGCTGATGGGCACCATGAACAGAAGCTTCATGGCCACGATGTACAGGTGCTTAAACAGGAAGCCCTCGGGCTTGTAGAAGCCGAGCAGCCAGGGCACCAGCGCGGTGTAGAGCAGGATGCTCACAGCCAGCACGAAGAGCAGAAAGGAGGTGCCGCAGCGCGGATGCAGGCGGCTCTTGCCCCTGGCCAGGGCCACGGTCATCTCCTGGCCGCTCTCAAAGGCCCAGATGACCTTGTGCTCGGCCCCGTGGTACTGGAACACGCGGCGGATGTCCGGCACCAGCGAGATGGCGCCGATGTAGCCCACGAACATGAGCATCTTGAAGGCGCCGTCCCAGGCGTTGAAGCTCAAGGACTCCACGTCGCCGGACAGCTTCAGCCACTGCATGGCCACGGACAGGAAGTGCGGCAGCACCACGAACATGCCGAGCGCCACGGCCAGCGCCACGACCATGGTCAGCACCAGGTGCCAGGAGGTGAGCTCGCCCTCGCCCTCGTCCTCCTCCACGGCCTGCATGGCCGAGAAGTTCAGCGCCTTGATGCCGTTGACGAGCGTCTCCAGGAGCACCGGGAAGCCGCGCAGCATGGGCTTGCGCAGGATGCTCGCCGTGGTCAGGGAAAACCACGGCCGCAGCTCCACGATGATCTCGCCGTCAGGCTTGCGCACGGCAATGGCCAGCCGGTTCTTGGAGCGCATCATCACGCCCTCGATGACGGCCTGGCCGCCCACGGTGGGGCCTGCGGAGAGAAGCGGGATCGTGGCGCTGCGTGTCCGTCTGCTTTTCAAGGGGGCTCACCTCATGGGCTTGGAGGCTGATCCGGCCTCGCCTGGACATATTATTGCGGCCGTCCGGGAGCGTCCAGTCCACCTTACACAGATAAGTCCAGGCAACGCCAAGTACAGGCCGGGCTGACCAGGGGAAACAAGAATGCCTCCATTGGCGACCCAACAGAGGCATTCCAGGATCAGGCGTCGGGCGCTACTTCTTGACGTCGGCGTTGTTCGCGTACTTCTTGCGGAAGCGGTCGATGCGGCCGGCGGTGTCGATGAAGCGCTGCTTGCCCGTGTAGAACGGGTGGCAGTTGGAACAGATTTCCACGTCCACTTCCTTGCCCTTGGTGGTCAGGAGCGTGGCCTCGTAGCCGCAGTTGCAGAGTATTTTGGCGTTGTTGACGTTCGGATGGATGTCTTTTTTCATGGCTGTCTCCAGGCTCAAAGTTCACGTGAAGCAAGGCTTTGGAATAATGTTTTTATTATTGCACAGGACCTGATTAGGATACCCCGGGGTACAATTAAGGTTACGGTGTTAATAGAGACCATTCTTGCGGCCTTTGAAATG
>JANXYI010000008.1 GCA_025350085.1 Deltaproteobacteria bacterium | reverse complement strand
CGACGGCCGCCACCAGCGCAACGGCCAGCGCGCCCAGGGTCTTCAGCGGCACCAGCTGGCCAAGTCCCGGCAGGATCAGCCCCGGCACGTTCCGGCCCATCTCCGGGCTCCAGCCCGCGATCACGGGGTCGAGCAGCGGGGCCGCGAGCATGGGCGCCAGGCCGATGAGCGTGCAGACGAGCGCCAGCACGGCCATGGCCGCGCGCATGGACAGCGGCGACTCGTGCGCGCGGGTTGCGGCCGGGGTGCGCGGAAGGCCCAGGAACACCGCGCCGTAAACCTTGACGAAGCAGGCCACGGCCAGCGCGCCGATCATGGCCAGCACCGGCACCGCGATCATGGCCGCCGAGCCCGCCATCCCGGTGGCCGCCCCGTTGCCCGGCATTCCGCCCGCCACGTCGGCCGTGGCCGTGCGGAACAGGCCCAGGTACACGAAGAACTCGCTCACGAAGCCGTTGAGCGGCGGCAGGCCGCAGATGGCCACTGCGCCGACCAGGAACATGAGCGCGGTAAAGGGCATGGTCCGCGCGAGCCCGCCCAGCTGGTCCAGCTGCCTGGTGCGCGCCCCGTGGTCCACGGAACCGGCGCAGAAGAAGAGCAGCGACTTGAAGAACGAGTGGTTCCAGACGTGCAGCAGGCACCCGGCCAGGCCGAGCACCACCCATTCCGGGCGGCCGGCCGAGCGCCCGAGCAGAGCCAGGCCCAGGCCCATGAGGATAATGCCGATGTTCTCCACGCTGTGGTAGGCGAGCAGGCGCTTCAGCTCGTGCTGGCCGATGGCGAAGACCACCCCCAGCAGGCCGCTCACCGCGCCCAGCGCCAGGATGAGCCCGCCCCAAAGCCCCGGCGGGTCGGGCAAAAGCGACAGGAAGCGCACCAGCCCGTAGATGCCCATCTTGAGCACCACGCCGGAGAGCATGGCCGAGACGTGGCTCGGCGCATTGGCGTGGGCCCCGGGCAGCCAGAAATGCAGCGGCATCACGCCCGCCTTGAGCCCGAAGCTGAGCAGCGCGAGCCCGAACAGGGCGCCCTGTACGCCGGGGGCCAGCACGCCCGCGGCCACGGGCAGGAGCTCATAGGAGCCCGTGGCCCAGCGCCACAGGGCGAACAGGGCGAACAGGGTCAGGGTGCCGATGTGCGTGGCAAAAAGGTAGACGAACCCGGCCCGGCGGGCCTCCTCGCGCTGGTCCTCGGTGGTCACGAGCAGGAAGGCCGACAGGGCCATGATCTCCCAGCCCAGCAGAAAGGCCATGGCGTGGCGGCCGATGACCAAGAGCGCCATGCCCGCCACCATCAGCCCCCAGAAGAGCTGGAGCTTGCGGGCGTTGCGCTGGTGGCGGTCCTGGGGCCAGTAGCCCAGGCCGTAGAGCGAGCCCAGCGCGCCCATGAGGAACACCGGCACCAGGAAAAAGGCGCTGAGCGGGTCCAGGCCCACCAGGCCGTCGCCCATTGCGGGCCAGGGCAAGGGGACCACCTGCGCGGCCTCAAGGGTGAGGCCGGTGAGCGCGCCAAAGAGTCCGGCCAGCCCGGCCAGGGCCATAAGCCCGGCCGCGAGGCGCTGGCCGGTCAGCGAGGAACGCCCCAGGGCCAGCGCCGGGATGCCGCTGGCTGCGGCCAGGGCGATCGCCAGGAGCACCAGGTTCAGGGCGCTCATGGCTGCGGTCCCCGGCCGGGAATGTTGTCCGAAATGTTGCCCGGCCCGTTGCCGGGGGCATTGTTTGCGCTGGCGCCCGGCAGGGCGAGGCCCGCCTCGGCCCGGGCCAGCATTGCCAGCAGCTCCTCGCGCGGGGCCTGGCGCGCCAGCGCGGCCTTGACCTCCGGGTCGCGCAGCACGAAGCCCAGGCGCGAGAGCAGGTGCAGGTGCGCGCGGATGGTCGGGGTGGTGAGCAGGAACAAGGTGTGCACCGGCTGGCCGTCGATGGCCTGGAAGTCGATGGGTTTTTCCAGGAAGCACAGGGTCACGGCAGGCCGGGCCAGGTTCAGGATCACCGGGTTGCGCACGTGCGGGATGGCGATGCCGCCGCCGATGCCAGTGGAGCCCAGCGCCTCGCGCGCCAGGAGCACCTGGAACAGGAACTCGCGGTCCACCTCCTCGGACAGGCTCAGGTGGTCGATGATGTGCCGCAGCACGCTGGGCTTGTCGTCGCCCTTGACCCCGTAGAGCACGTCCCCGGCCGCCAGCGCGTCCACCAGCCCGGCCTGGGCCGCCCGGCCCGGCTGCTCCCCGAAGTCCTGGGCCGCGATGTCCATCTGCCTTGAGGTGGCCCATTCCAGCAGTTCGGCGCGGTTGAAGCGGTACTGCTCGTTGATGTGATAGGCGGGCATCAAGCCCTCCTTGACCCAGCGGTACACCGTGTCCTCGGAGACCTTGAGCAGGCTGGCGGCGTCCTTGACTGACAGCTTCATGCGTGGCCCCCGCTCATCCGTTGGCGCATTGTTCCGGACACTTCACGATCAATGCCGTTGCCCATGCCCCTCTCCATCCGTCTCACCCCTTCCCGGCGTCAGGGCCGTCGATCCGGCCCAGCAGGCGCAGGAGCCCGTCCAGGATGGTCAGCGGGTGCGGCGGGCAGCCCGGGATCAGCAAGTCCACCGGCAGCACGGCCCCGGCCCCGCCGAGGGTCTGGGCGTGATTGATGTACGGCCCGCCGGAAATGGCGCAGGCCCCGCAGGCGATGACGATCTTGGGCTCCGGCACGGCCGCATAGGTCTTGTCCAGGGCGAGCCGCATGTTCTGCGTCACCGGGCCGGTGATGAGCAGGCCGTCGGCGTGGCGCGGCGCGGCCACGAACTGGATGCCGAAGCGCCCCAGGTCCCAGCCCACGGTGCCCAGCACGTTCACGTCGGCCTCGCAGGCGTTGCAGCCGCCCGCGCTGACCTGCCTGAGCTTGAGCGAGCGGCCGAAGAGCCTCAACAGCCGGGGTTCCAGGGCCGCGGCCAGGCGCACGCCCATCCGATCGGGCGGCTGGTCCTGATCGATGACCAGGTCCGCGCGCGAACGCGCGGCCAGGCGGTACTCGCCGCTGTAGGCAATGGCTCCTTCCGGGCAGGCCTGGCCGCACTGGGCGCAGAACAGGCAGCGGCCCAGGTCGATGCGCGGCCCGCCGGGAGCACAGGTGATGGCCCCGGTGGGGCAGGCCTGGGCGCAGGCTGCGCAGCCGCTGGCGCATTGGGCCGCGCACTTTCCCGCGCACTTGCTGGCGTCGATGACCGGCAGCCCGCGAAAGCGGTCCGGCAGCGCTGGCGCGGGCCCATCCGGATAGCGCATGGTGCGGTGGCCCTGCTGCAGCCGGGCTTGCAAAATCTTCAGCATGCCGTTGTCCTTTGCCGTGTCGACACTGACCGTGGCCGTGACCGTCGCACCGGCCCTGCCCTCCGCGCATCTCCCGCATATCCGGCCCGCCTCACAGGCCCTGCCCGGCTCATAAGTCGAACCCGCAGTAGGACAGGTTGAAACTCTTGTTGCAGAGCGGAAAATCCGAGATCTGCTGGCCCCGCAGGGCAAAGGCCAGGCCGCTCCAGTTGCGGAACGAGGCGTCCACCACCTTGTAGCGCCGGAAGCGGCCGACCTCGTCGGTGATGGCCACGTGGCAGACCTCGCCGCGCCAGCCCTCGTTCAGGGCCACCACGAAGTTGTCCGGGGCGAGCCTGTCCACCGGGACCTGGTGCGCACCCGCCGGGATGGCGCGCAGCTGCTCGCGCACGAAGCGCAGGGACTGGTGGAACTCCAGCCAGCGGATGTAGGCCCGGGCAAAGACGTCGCCGCTGTCCACAATGGACGAGGGGATGTGCGCGAAGCGGAAGACCCCGCAGGGCTGGTCCTGGCGGATGTCCCGGGCCAGCCCCGAGGCGCGCGCCGCCGGGCCCACGATGCCGAGGTCCAGGGCGGCCTGGCGGGAGAGCGGGCCGGTGCCCTCGAAGCGGGCCATGACCGAGGGCGTGCTCCAGAGCAGGTTCACGGCCGAGTGCGCGTCCCGGTCCAGGTCGTCCAGCTGGCGCAAAAGCTCGGCCGAGCGCGCCACGTCGACATCAAAGCCCACGCCGCCGGGCCGGATCATGCCGCGGCCGAAGCGGCTGCCGCAGAGCGCGGCGGTCATGTTCAGCACGTCGCCGCGGATGCGGCCGCAGAAGCTGGCCGTGGGCAAGAAGCCGACGTCCCCGGCCAGCGCCCCGAGGTCGCCCACGTGGTTGGCCAGGCGCTCCAGTTCGAGCGCGATGCCGCGCAGGGTCTGGGCGCGCGCGGTCTTCTGGCAGCGGCTGAGCGACTCCAGC
>JANXYI010000384.1 GCA_025350085.1 Deltaproteobacteria bacterium | reverse complement strand
GACATGGACCGCACCATCCGCTACTGGCGCGACCTGCTCGGCCTGCGTCTGGTGGCGGGCCTGGGCCATCCCGGCTACCGCCACTATTTCTTCGAGCTCACGGACCAGGACATGATCGCCTTCTTCGAGTGGCCCGGCGTGGAGCCCGGCCCGGACAAGGACCACGGTGCGCCTGTGCACGGGCCCTTCACCTTCGACCACCTGTCCCTCGGCGTGGAGAGTGAGGACGACCTCTGGGACCTGCGCGACCGCCTGGACGCGGCCGGGTTCTGGGTCTCCGAGGTGGTGGACCACGGCTTCATCCACTCGCTCTATTCCTTTGACCCCAACAACATCCCCGTGGAGTTCAGCGCCCCGGTGCCTGGCGTGGACCTGCGCGCCCGCCCGGTCATGGCCGACACCCGGCCCACGGTCTTTGCCAGCGAGGGCGCGGAGCCCATGCATGACGTCTGGCCCAGACCCGTGCGCCGCACACCCGCGTCCGAGCGCCGCGTATATCCCGGCGAGGGCCTGCGCCTGGTGGGCAAGGAGCCCGGGGACAAGGACCACGAGCCGCACCATGTCTGAGGCCCGGGGCCAGGCCGGAGGCCGGGCCGAGGGACAATCCGAGGGCCAATCCTGGGGACTGTCCGCACGCCTGCTACTGCCCTTTCCGCCCGGCTGCCGGGTCACGCGGCTGGTGCGCCGCGAGAAGCGCTTCACCATGGTCACCACGGACCCGCACAGCAGCCTTGAGGTGCGCGCGCACACCAACAACACCGGCACCATGCTCGGCCTGCTGCGTCCCGGCGCGGCGGCCCTGCTCTCGCCCGCAGCCAACCCGGACCGCGCCCTGAAGTGGACGCTGGAGGCTTTGGCTCTGCCGGAATTCACGAAGGCCCTGAAGGGTCCCGTGAAGGCCCTGAAGGGCCTTGTGATCGACCCGAATGGTCGCTGGGCGGGCGTGAACACCCTGACGCCCAACCGCCTGCTGGCGGCGGCCTTTCAGGCCGGACTCCTGCCCGAGGCCCGGGGCTACACCAGGCTTGCGCGCGAGGCCGTCACCGGCGCCAGCCGCCTGGACGCGCTCATTACCGGCAAGGGCCTGCCGCCGCTGTACGTGGAGTGCAAGAACGTGACGCTGGTCGAGCACGGCCAGGCCCTGTTCCCGGACGCGGCCACCGAACGCGGCCGCAAGCACCTGGCCGAGCTGACGCGGCTTGCGCAGGAAGGCTGCCGGGCAGCGCTCTTTTTCCTGGTCCAGCGGCCCGACGGGGACTGCTTTGCCCCGGCCGAGGCCATTGACCCGGCCTACGCGAGCGCCCTAGGCGTGGCCCTGGCCGCGGGCGTCGAAGCCTGGGTCTGGCGCGCACGGATCACCGAGGCGGGCATCGCCCTGGCCGAACCCCTGCCCCTGGCCCCGGCCTGGGCTGCCCGCCA
Organism: Deltaproteobacteria bacterium; assembly: GCA_025350085.1. Taxonomy (GTDB): domain Bacteria; phylum Desulfobacterota; class Desulfovibrionia; order Desulfovibrionales; family Desulfovibrionaceae; genus Humidesulfovibrio. Next base: position 1,262 of record JANXYI010000384.1, on the reverse strand, counting down.
GCGCCGCACGAAGCCCCCTGCCCCATGATGTACGCCCCATGATGCACCTCATCCTCGGCGCCGCCATCATCAGCTTCTCGCCCGTGTTCGTGAAGCTTGCCGCCCCGTATGGCGTCTCCGGCGACGCCGCGGCCTTCCAGCGCGTGTTCATCGGCGGGCTGTGCCTGCTGGCAGCCAGCCTCGTCAGCCGCGAGCCGCGCTCCAAGGTCTGGAACATGCCGAAAAGCGGCCTCTACTGGTCGCTGGCCTGCGCCGGATTCTTCACCGCGGACCTGCTCTGCTGGCACCTGTCCATCCTGTACATCGGCCCTGGCCTGGCCACGCTGTTCGGCAATTTCCAGGTCTTCGTGCTGGCCGCCTGGGGCATCGTGTTCCTGCGCGAGAAGCCCGGCCTGCGCTTCTTTGCCGGGCTGGCCCTGGCCATGGGCGGACTCTTCGCCATCGTGGCCCCGGCCTGGGCCGGAGCCGGAGAGAACTACCACCTGGGCGTGTTCTTCGGGCTCGTGACCGGCCTGTTTTACGCCGGGTACATCCTGACCCTCACCCGCTCCATGGCCGAATGCGGCGAGAATTCGCAGCTGGCGGCCATGACCGCCAGCTCGCTGTTCACCGCCGCCATCCTCGCACCCATCCTGCTCCTGCGCGGCGACACCCTGGCCCTTGATCCCGGCATGCCGCTCCTGCTCATGTCCGGCTACGGCATCACCTCGCAGTTCATCGGCTGGGTGCTCATCAGCCGGGGCCTGCGCGAAACGCGCATGTCGCTGGCCGGGCTCATCCTGCTGCTGCAGCCCGTGCTGGCCTATGTCTGGGACCTGACCCTCTTTGCCCGGCCCGCTGGCGCGGCCGAACTCCTGGGCGTGGCCGCCACGCTCACCGGCATCGCCCTTGGCGCGCGCAGGAAGTGACAGGAGAGAGAAGGGAAGAGAAGGGAAGAGAAGATGCCTCCGGCGGCCAAGGGGCCTGAGGCCCCTTGGAACCCCCACTCGCGCCGAAAGGGCTGGATCAGGAGGAACCTGGGCCAGCCCTTTCGGCTTGTATGAGTCATCGAATACGTCGCCGGAGAGCCTGCCGGACAATTAGTGCGCGCTAGCCCCTGGCCTTGCCCTTGGCGGGTTTCTTGGCCGACTTCTGCGGCTTCTCGGCCTTTTCGGCCGGGCCGGGCCTGGCCTGGCGCTTGAAGAACTCCCAGATGAGCGCCGTGGCGTCCGGGTCCGGGGTGGGCGCATCGCAGTAGCGGTAGCGCTCGCGCGGGCCGCCGG
>JANXYI010000356.1 GCA_025350085.1 Deltaproteobacteria bacterium | reverse complement strand
ATCCCCATGACGCCGACACCGGCCTGATGCGTTTTGTCTGGCGCGACTATGAAGCCGACACCGGGCGCTTCACCGCGCCCTACTTCCCCGCCTTCCGCCGCACCGTCACGCTCTCCCCGCCAATGCCCCAGTTGTCCGTGTCCACCTCGTCGATGATCACTACCGTCGTGGCCGGGTTTTTGCCGAGCACATCCACGAGCAGTTGGGTCGCGCCCCGGATGAGCATGGCTTTCTGGTCGGGCGTGGCCCCCTCGCGGGTGATCCTGATGTTCACGTAGGGCATGGGTTCCTCCTGATTTTTCGCAGTGATGCGATGTTTTGACAAGCCTGTTCCCGGAAGGTATATTCCCCGCCTTTCCGAACCTCAACATAAAACGGAATCCATGAGCGCCATCCAGAAGATCAAGGGCTTTTCCGACCTGTTCCCCGAGGATTCCCGGAGCTTCACCCGGATGGAGGCTGTCGCCCGCGCGACCTTCGGTCGGTATGGTTTTGGAGAACTGCGTACACCGCTGCTGGAGCGCACCGAGCTCTTTGCCAAGGGCATCGGCGAGGATACCGACGTGGTGGGCAAGGAGATGTACACCTTCACCGACCGCGGCGAACGCTCCGTCACGCTCCGGCCCGAGGCCACGGCCGGGGTGCTGCGCGCGGCCATCGAGGCCGGGGGCATCGAGACCGGCCGCGCCGCACGCTACTACACCTTTGGCCCCATGTTCCGCTACGAGCGCCCGCAAAAGGGCCGCCTGCGCCAGTTCCACCAGATCAACGCCGAGCTCATCGGCTCGCCCGAGCCCGCGGCCGACGTCGAGGTCATCCTCATGCTCCAGGATTTCCTCACGAGCCTGGGCATCGCGGACCTCTCTTTTGAGCTGAACTCGCTCGGCTGCCGCGAGTGCCGCCCGGCGTACCGCAGCGCGCTCACGAGCTATTTCGAGGCCCTGGACGCGGAGAAGCTTTGCGAGGACTGCCGCCGCCGCATGCACACCAACCCCCTGCGTGTGCTGGACTGCAAGGTCCCGGCCTGCAAGGCGCTCGTGGCCGGTGCTCCCGTCATCAGTGACCATCTCTGCCCAGGCTGCCGCGATAATTTCGCGGCCGTGCTCGCGCTGGTTGATCGCGCGGGCCTGAAATACAGCGTAAATCCGCGCCTGGTGCGCGGGCTGGACTACTACCAGCGCACCACCTTCGAGGTCACGAGCGGGGCCATCGGCTCCCAGACCGCCGTGGCCGGCGGCGGCCGCTACGACGGCCTGGTGCAGCTCCTCGGCGGCCCGGACGCACCCGGCGTGGGCTTTGCCTGCGGGATGGAGCGCCTGGCCATGCTCATGCAGAAGCCCGAGGCCGCGCAATTGGACTTCTTTCTGGCCGTGACCGATACCCGCGAGGGCTCGGGGGCGCTTGCCGCGGCCCTGCTCCTGGCGCACAAGCTGCGCAGCCGCGGGCTCTCCGGCGAATGCGACTACGCTGCGGGCAGCATGAAGAGCCGCCTGCGCCACGCCGGGAGACTCAACGTCCGCAAGTGCTACATCCTCGGCGCCGAGGAGTTCGATGCCGGCCAGGTGACGGTGAAGGACATGGAAGAGGGCGATCAGTTGCGTCTGGACATCGCCGCCTTTGACTAGACGCTGACAACATTGCGCCAGACCCGGCGAATCCGTTTCGAAAAGGAAGCCCAATGACCGAGCCGACGACCACAAGCCCAACCGAAGAGCGCGACTACGACGAATACCGGGTCATCGAGGACCTGGGCGGCTGGGTGCGCAGCCACAACTGCAACCAGCTGACTGCCGCCAACCTGGATCAGGAAGTGACCCTCATGGGCTGGGTGCAGTTCCGCCGCGACCACGGCGGGCTCATCTTCATCGACCTGCGCGACCGCGAGGGGCTCACCCAGACCGTGTTCAGCCCCGAGGGCACCCCGGAGGCGGTCGTGGCCCACGAGCGCGCCCACGCCATCCGCATCGAGTATGTGGTGGCCTTGAAGGGCATCGTGCGCCGTCGGCCCGAGGGCATGAGCAATCCGAACATGCACACCGGCGAGGTCGAGGTCTACGTGCGCGAGTGGAAGCTGCTCAACACCTCGGACACCCCGCCCTTCCCCATCGAGGACCGCGTGGACGCGGCCGAGATGCTGCGCCTCAAGTACCGCTACCTGGACCTCAGGCGTCCGCGCCTGGCGCGCAACTTCATCCTGCGCAACAAGGCCGCCCAGAGCGCCCGGCGCTACCTGGACTCCCTGGGCTTTCTGGA
>JANXYI010000341.1 GCA_025350085.1 Deltaproteobacteria bacterium | reverse complement strand
CGTTCAGGATTCCTCTGGGGGACCGCTGCGGCCGGGGCCGTGGCGGCGGCTATTTCGGCAGGGGCATACCCCTGCCTGACGTCCATGTCCGAGGGGTTGATGTTCATGGCGGGTACCTCTTTCTTTTGCACAATTGGCGACAGAATGATTCTGTCCTTACGTAGTGTATATCGACGACATTGACCCCCAACTTTAGGGTCGGCGGAGATATTTGTGCCCGACCGGTCATATTTGTGTCCAACAGGCCAAAGGCCGCGCGGTTTTGGAAGGACAAGCCGCGGCGCGCGGCGCACCTTGATCTCTTGGTTGTGCCATGCTAGGGTAATATCGTGTGATTCCCGTATGAAACAAACAACATACCCATGGAGTTCGGCGATGAGGAAACAATGGTTTGCCTGTACCCTGGTCCTGGTGCTGGGGCTCTGCGCCTCGGCTTTGGCCTCCTCGGCCGGCCCTGGCTTGCCCGCTGACGAGGCCCTGAATCTGCTCAAGGAAGGCAACGCCCGCTACGTTGCCGGGCTGCCAACGCACCCCCACCAGGACGCCGCACGCCGGGCCGAGACGGTCAAGGGCGGGCAGCACCCCATCGCCACCATCATCGGCTGCTCGGACTCCCGCGAGCCGCTGGAGATCATCTTTGACCAGGGCGTGGGCGACATCTTCGTGGTCCGCGTGGCGGGCAACGTGGCCGGCCCGGACGAGCTGGCCACGGTGGAGTACGGCGTGGGCCACCTGGGCACCTCGGTGGTGCTGGTGCTGGGCCACACGGCCTGCGGTGCGGTTACGGCTGCGACCCAGGACGCCAAGGTCCACGGCAACCTGCCGTTTCTGATCAACCAGATCAAGCCCGCCGTGACCAGGGTCAAGGCCGCAAGCCCGACCGCCAGCGGCGACGAGCTGGTGAACAAGGCCGTCAAGGCCAATGTTCTGCTGACCATGGAAAACCTGCTGCGCAAGAGCGAGGAGGTCCGCGAATACGTGGTCAAGGGCAAGCTCATGGTCGTGGGAGGCATCTACGACCTGACCACCGGCCAGGTGACGTGGCTGGGCCTGCACCCGGACCAGGGCAAGCTGCTCGCCGTAGCGCCCAAGGGTCACGGCATGATGAAGGCCAAGCACGCGCCTGCCCCGGCCCCGGCCCCGGCCAAGGCTGACGCCAAGGACCAGGGCTCCATGATCGACCCGGCCCCGGCACCGGCCCCGGAAAAGGCCCCCAAGGCCGCCACGGCGCACTAGGTCAGACCTGGCCCATTCACAAGCCAATGTCTTGTCAGGGGAGGCGGAGTTGTTCCGTCTCCCCATTTTTGCGCCCGGGCGCTGATTTCCGTCCGGCCAGCGCCACCAAGAAACCGGCGGGGCAGGGCGCTTTGGTGCGGCCACCTTTTTTCTTGAGACCCCGTGCGTTGTTGCGTAGTGTCTTCCATAATCATTCCCGGAACCCCGTGCGAACCCCCAGCCGAACAAGAGCGAGGAACACCTATGCACACCAAAATCGTCGCCACCCTGGGTCCAGCCTCGAACAACTACGAGACCATGAAGGCCATGGTGCAGTATGGGGTGCGCATCTTCCGCCTGAACTTCTCCCACTCCGATGCCGCGACCTTCCTGCCCACGGTGCGCATCATCCGCAAACTGGAACTCGACCTGGACCAGCCCATCACCATCATGGGCGACCTGTGCGGCCCCAAGGTGCGCATCGGCGAGATCACGGGCTCCCCGGTGCAGGTGCGCAAGGGCGACCGCCTGGCGCTCGGCGTGCCGGACCAGCGGGAAGCAGTAAAGGACATGGTCTTTGTCAGCCTGGACATGCCGGAGCTGCTGAGGGGCCTGGCTGTGGGCATGCCCGTGTCGCTCTCCGACGGGATGCTCCAGTTCACCGTCACCGAGGTGCGCCGCGCCGACGAGCTGTTCGTCATGGAGGCCAGGAACAGCGGTGTGCTCACCTCCAAGAAGGGCATCGCCTTTCCCGGCAAGTTCCACCCCATGCCCGCGCTCACGGCCAAGGACCGCAAGGACCTGCACGAGGGGCTCGACATCGGCCTGGACGCCGTGGCCCTGTCCTTTGTGCAGACGCTGGACGACATCCGCGACATCCGGGGCGAGATCGAGAAGCACGGGCTCTGGATTCCCGTGGTGGCCAAGATCGAGCGCCAGAACGCCGTGGACAACCTGGAGTCCATCCTGAGCCTCACCGACGCGGTGATGGTCGCCCGCGGCGACCTCGGGCTCGAATGCGCGCTCTCGGCCGTGCCGGTGATCCAGAAGCGCATCATCAGAGCCTGCAGGCATGCCCAGAAGGCGGTCATCGTGGCCACGCAGATGCTTTTGTCCATGGTCAACAACCCGCTGCCCACGCGCGCCGAGGCCGCGGACGTGGCCAATGCCATGCTCGACGGCGCGGACTGCGTCATGCTCTCCGAGGAGACGGCCATGGGCAACTATCCGGTCGAGGCCGTGAAGTTCATCAGCGAGATCGCGGCGAACGCCGAGCCGTACTACATCGAGCGCTCCAAGGGCCCGCTGGCGCCCAAGGCGGAAAAGAACCCGGCCAAGTACCTGGCGTACTCCGCCTGCCTGTTGGCCCAGAACTGCGAATCCGAGGCCATTGTGTCGCACTCCGCCAGCGGGGCCACGGCGCGCTACCTGAGCAGCCGTCGGCCGGAACACCCGGTGTACGCCCTGACCCCGGAGGATCGCGTGGTCAAGCACCTGAACTTCTTCTGGGGCGTGGAGCCTAAGCGGGTGGACACCAGGCTGACCAGCCACGTGGCGCGGGCCGAGAAGTTCGTGCACGACACCCCAGCGTTCACACCGGGCAAGAGCGTGGTCATCACCGCGGGCCAGCCCACGCCGGGCCAGGAGAAGACGCACACCAACGAGCTGAAGATTTACTACAAGTAGAGTGGGCCGGGCTTTGTCCCGGACGGGTAGGCAATGAAAAAGGGCTTGCGGATTGTCTCCGTAAGCCCTTGATCTTTCTGGTCGGGATGAGAGGAGTTGAACCTCCGGCCCCCTGAACCCCATTCAGGTGCGCTACCAGGCTGCGCTACATCCCGTCGTGCGAAGAGGGCTTGTACCCCCGCGGGTTTCGCTTGTCAACAACGACCGGCCGAAAACCTGCACCAAGGAGCCCTGAAGAGGCCGGTAGAGAATAGAGGGTGTTGCGCCGCTGTGGGCGGCCGCACCGGCCGTTTCCGTCCTTACGCCTTCAGGCAGCGCTCCAGGTCCGCGAAGCACTCGTGCATCTCGAAATGGGCCAGGACCCGCGCGCGGCCGTTTGCCCCGAGCCTTAACCGCAGGGCCTCGTCCTGCATGAGCAGCAGCAGGCGGTCCGCAAAGGCCCTGGTGTCACCAACCGGGCACAGGAACCCGGTTTCGCCTGCGCTGACCACCTCGGGATTGCTGCTGACATCCCAGGCCACCACGGGTTTTCCAGACTCCATGGCCTCCACCAGGGCCTGGCCGAAGCCCTCCCAGAGCGAGGTCAGGGCAAAGATGTCGATGGTCTGGTAGAAGGACTTCATGTCGGCCACAAAGCCGAGGAACTCGACGACGTCCTCGACGCCAAGTTGCCGGGCCTGGGCCCTCAGCTCCTGCTCCAGCTCGCCGGTTCCGGCGATGAGCAGGCGAAAGGGGATGGGCTGTTGCTTCAGATGTGCGGCGATGCCAAGGAGAAGCTTCTGGCCCTTCTGGGCGGTCAGACGCGCGGCGTTGCCGATGAGAAGCTCACCGGGCCTGCGCTCGACGAGCGGCTGAGCGGGCAGGGCGTCCTGGGCCGCCACGTCGAAGCCGCAGTGCACCAGATGCACGCGTGTGGGCTCGATGAGCCGCGGATTTTCCGTCAGCACGCAGTCGCGGGTGTTCAGGGAGTTGACGATGAGCTTGGTCAGTACAAAGCGGAACAGGAACCTGTTGAAGGCCCGGTCGCGCACGGGCACGGCGATGCCCCGGCGGTAGATGATGTCGCGCACGCCCGCGAGTCTCGCGGCCAGGCCCCCGGCCTTCACGTCCGCGGGCAGGGCCAGGATCACGGCCTCGACAGCGTTCTCGCGGAAGAAGCGGGCCAGACAGAGCAGGGTGAGCGGGTTCAGGAAGCTCAGGTTGCCAAGGCCCAGGCGCAGGAGCGTGATGCCGCTTTGTCCCTCCAGCCGGTCGCCCAGCGCGCTCTCGGCATTGGCCACGAAGCAGACCCGGTAGCCCTTGTCCCGGGCGAGCAGCGCGTTCCTGAAATGCCAGTTCTCGCCCCCGCCCCAGGCCTTGTTGGAGTTGAAGAAGCAGATGCACCTGGGCTGCATGGGGGGTATCCTTCGGTTGCGCCAAGAGATTGAGGGCGGCCTTGGCTGCCCGGCGGTGCGGTGCACCGACGCCATGCTCTCTACCTCTTTGCCGGGCAGCGGGCAAGGTGGATCGTTCCGGGACGCAATGGCCAGCGGCTGTGCACACATTGCCTCTGTGCGCCGAATGACGTACGTAAGAGGCAAAGAGATGCGCGAGGTCCGGCATGGACAGGTACAAGACCTTTGCGGACGCCCTGGAAACCGAGGTGCTGAGCGAGATGGCGGGCACCTTCTTCGGCGCGCGCAAGGCCCTGGAAGACCTGCTGGACGATTTCCAGCTCCACGTGGAGGACCTGCGCGCCAGGGAGGCGCTCGTGTTCTCGCGGGTGTTCTTCCTGCGCTCCCTGCTCCTGGGGTCCGAGGGCGAGGCCGGGCTCTTCGCCGAGATCGGCATCCCCCCGCCTTTTCCGGATTCGCGCAGCCACGCGGGATCGCGCACCTGGCAGCCGGACAGCCTGCCCTTCGCGCTTTTGTCCGGCACACGCTATGTCAAGGCCGTGCTTTGGGCCTACGCCGAGGTGCGCCACGCCTGCGAGGTCTACCTGGTCGGCGAGTACGAGGAGGACCCCGAGCGCCGCGGCCGCAAGCGCCTGTCCCTGAACTACCGCATGATGGAGCGCATCTGTGTGCGCCTGAACGAGCGCGTTGAGAAGCTCAACACCGAGATGACGCCGTCCTCGGTCCTGCAGTACGCCCGGAGCATTAGCGCGGCGGACCAGCCGGGCCAGGGCGCGCTGGCAAGCTCCCTTGGCGCGGAGAGCCTGGACAAGGGGCTCATGTTCCAGAAGATCGACTTCGCGGCGCTGGGCCTGTGGAAGGCCCCGTCCTTGCCGTTGCCGGAGTCCTGCGAGGCGGCCATCCGCCGCTTCTGCGCCCGCTATTACGCGGAACACGAGGCGCAGATAAAAAAGGTGCTCGCCGACCTGGACTAGCCGGGAGCACCGCTCTGGGGCATCGGGCCGGGGGCCCTTCAGCAGGTGGCGGTAATGGTCTCGATCAGGGCCTTGATGACCGCTTCGGCCTGGTCCGCAGGCACCTGGCAGGTGCCGACCTTGTTGTGCCCGCCGCCGCCATACTCCAGCATGAGCTGGCCGACGTTGGTCTTGCAGTTGCGCTTGAGGATGCTGTGGCCAACGGTGATGACCACGTTCTGTTTGCGCACGCCCCACATGACCTGCATGCTGATGTTGCAGGTGAGGAACAGGGTGTAGACGAGGAAGCGGTTGCCGACGTGGATGGCCTCCTCGCCGCGCAGGTCCGTGAGCACGAGGTTTTCGTGCTGGGTGGAGGTGCGGCGCAGCATATCCACGAAGATGCGCTGCTGGTCGTGGTAGACCTCCACGCGCTCCTGGACGTCGGGCAACTTCAGGATCTCCTCGGCCTTGAGCACGCGGCAGTAGTCGATCATGTCCAGCATGAGCTGGTAGTTGCTGATGCGGAAGTCCTTGAAGCGGCCCAGGCCCGTGCGCGGGTCCATGATGAAGCCGAGCAGTATCCAGCCCTTGGGGTCGGCGATCTCCTGGGCGGTCAGGGCGGCGCTGTCCACCTTGTCCACGGCCTCGAGCATGGGCAGCAGGTGCTTGGGGAACTTCTTGTCGCCACCGTAGTATTCCCAGATGACCCGGGCGCAGCTCTGCAGCGGCTTGCTCAGGCCCACGAAAACCACGTCCTTGCCGACGCGGGACATCTCGCTCGTGTGGTGGTCGAACCACATGCCGCAGCCGGGGACATAGGGCACGTTGGCCAGGATGTCGTTGGGAGTGACGGTGATGAGCCCGTCCTGGATGTCCTTGGGGTGGGCGAAGAGGTAGTCGTCGATGAGCCCCAACTCTTTGAGCAGCACCGAACAGGCGAGGCCGTCAAAGTCGGACCGAGTCACGAGTCGCATCAAGATGTCCTTTGGTTGCGTTTGGCCGGTGAGGCTCGACTCCTCTGGGCATTATCCCGTTGCCGAAGGTACTGTCAACTCGCGGCTAATTCTTTTGGCCGCTTCCGCACACTGGGCAGCCCTGCAGGCGCAGGGGCGGCTCCAGGGCGCAGGCGGACAAAAGCCCGTGGTCGGCGAAGATCTGCGCAGTCGGACCGTCGGCCATGACGCGGCCGCAGTGCAGGACCACCGTGCGTTCGCAGAGGTCCAGCACCATGTCCAGGTCGTGGGTGGCCAGGATCTTGGTGTGGTGGAAACCGCGCAACAGCTCGATGAGCAGCCGCCGCGAGCGCGGGTCCAGGTTGGCCGAGGGCTCGTCCATGACCAGGATGTCCGGCGAACAGGCCAGCACCGTGGCGATGGCC
>JANXYI010000327.1 GCA_025350085.1 Deltaproteobacteria bacterium | reverse complement strand
CACATGGCGCCGCCGTGGGCCTCCACGATGCCGCGGGCGATGGACAGGCCAAGCCCCAGGCCGTCCACGCTGCCGCGCACCGAGGGCTCGCGGTAGTACTTGAGGAAGATGCGCTGGTGCTCCTCCGGGGCGATGCCCGGCCCCTCGTCCACCACGCAGAAGATCACCGAGCCGCCCGCAGGCTCCGGGGTCACGGAGAGGCGCACCACGGAGTCCGGGGGCGAGAACTTCACGGCGTTGCCCAGCAGGTTGCCCAGCACCTGGGACACATGCTCCTGGTCGGCCTCCACAAAGGTGAACTGCTCCGGCAGCTCGGTCTTGAGGCTGATGTTCTTGGCCAGCGCCATGGGCTTGATGCGCTCCACGGCGCCCAGCGCGAGCGCCGAGGCGTCCAGCGGCGCCGTGACCAGGCTCAGGCGCTGGGCCTCCAGGCTGGAGACCTTCATCAGCCGCTCCAGAAGGTTGGTCAGGCGCAGGGCCTCCTGCCGGGAGATGTCCAGGAACTGCCGCTGCTTCTCGTTGACCTCGCCGAAGACCCCGTCGGCCACCAAGTCCACGGACTCGCGGATGCTGGTGAGCGGCGTGCGTATCTCATGGGAGAGCATGGCGATGAAGTCCTGGCGCATGCGCTCCTCCTCCTGCAGCCGGCCGGTCATGCTGTTGAAGGCCTGGGCCAGGTCGCCCAGCTCGTCCTTGGAGGTGACCTTGACCGGGTGCACGGGCTCGCCCCGGCCCAGCTCGCGGATGCCCCGGCGGATCTCGGACAGCGAGAGGTTCAGGCGGAAGGCGATGAACACGCTGCCCAGCACGCCGATGGTGATGCTGGCCACCAGGCCGATGAAGCCCAGGCGCTCGGCCGCCTGGCTCTTGGCCGCCAGCTCGTTCAGGCGCGCCTCCATCTCTTCCTGGTTGGACTGGCGCGTGTCGGAGAGGATGTCCAGCCAGCGCGAAATGGTCTTGTCCGGCAGGGCCTTGGTCTCGGCGTCGCCGCTGCGCGAGAGCACGATGGTGTACTCCTTGGTCAGCTCGGCCCAGGGCTCGCGGTATTCCGGATGGCGGGCCAGCACGCTGGTGAGCGTCCGGCCGAAGTCCTGCAGATCGGCCAGGAAGCTCTCCATGTACGAGTCCTTCTGCAGGATCTCGAAGCGCTTGCGGTTCTCCTCCAGGGACAACAGCTGCTGGATCATGCGCTGGGCGGACTTGTCGAGGTCGTAGTTGACGTTGACGATGGCGCTTGAGACCTCGACCAGGTTCTGGATGCGCAGGAAGAGCACGCTGGTGGTGGCGTAGAAGATGGCCACCAGGACCAGGCACCAGAGCAGCAGCTTGGCCGTGATGCCGAGGCGGCGGGGTGCGGGTCTTTCCACGGGTGCTCCAATGCGGGCTTGGCCGCTGGCCCAGCCCTATCCCAGAACTCTCGCCGGGTCCATGCCCGGCGCTACTGGTTCCCAGCCCCAGAGGCAGGTAATGCGGGCTGTGCGGGCAGCACGTCCAGCACCAGGATGTCCGGCGGCGCCAGCACGCGCATGGGCGGTCCCCAGAAGCCAGCGCCCGCGCTCACGCCGAGCAGAAAGCCGTCCTCCTCGTACCAGCCGCCCATGAACTCGTTGAACAGGTGCACCACGAGATAGAACGGGAAAAGCTGGCCGCGGTGGGTGTGGCCGGAGAACATGACCTCGATGCCCAGCGGCTGCACCGCCTCGCGCCAGGCCAGGGGCCGGTGGTTCATCAGGATGTGGAAGCTCTTCGGGTCGAGCTCCGGGGCCAGGGCGCGGATCTCCGCGGCAATATCCACGACGGCGTTTCCGGCCCGGCCCGGGTCGTCCACGCCGAGCAGCTGCACCCCGGTCCCGGGCAGGCTGACCACGCGGCCGCGCAAAAGCTCGGCCCCGGCCCAGCGGAAGACCCGTGCGCTCCTGTCGTCGCCCTCGTAGCGCTCGTGGTTGCCAAAGACCCCGAACATGCCGAGCGGCGGGCGCATGGTGCGCAGCAGCGCGGCCTGCGGCCCCAGGGACTCGGGGTGGTCGTTGACGATGTCGCCCAGCAGGAGCACGAGGTCCGCGTGCTGATCCTGAACCAGGCAGA
>JANXYI010000323.1 GCA_025350085.1 Deltaproteobacteria bacterium | reverse complement strand
AAAAGGACAAAAATACCCTGTTGACAGGGTCTCGCCACACAAGCCGAAAGGGCTGGCTCAGGTTCTTCCTGAGCCAGCCCTTTCGGCGTAAAATGGAAGTTCCAAGGGGCCTCAGGCCCCTTGGCCGCCGGAGGCTATTCTTTCCTTTCCCGTCTAGCTCCCGCACTCGCGCTTGGGGTCCAGCGGGTCCAGCGTGCCCTGCTTGTAGGGCGAGATCTTGCGCAGGGTCTCGATGATCCCGGGCACGTTCTTGATCACGTAGTCCACGTCCGCGTCCGTGGTGTAGCGCGAGAGCGAGAAGCGGATGGACCCGTGGGCAAAGGTGAAGGGCACGCCCATGGCGCGCAGCACGTGCGAGGGCTCAAGGCTGCCGGACGTGCAGGCCGAGCCCGAGGACGCGGCGATGCCCAGCTGGTCGAGCAAGAGCAGGATGGCCTCGCCCTCGATGTACTTGAAGCTGATGTTGCTGGTGTTCGGCAGGCGCTCCAGCTTGTGGCCGTTCAGGCGGCTGTCTGAAACGGCGGAGAGCAGCGCGTTCTCCAAGCGGTCGCGCAGGGCGCGGACAACGGTGTTCTCGCCCGGCAAATGGGCCTGGGCCGCCTTGGCCGCAGCGCCGAGGGCGATGATGCCCGTGGTGTTCTCGGTTCCGGCGCGCTTGCCGTGCTCCTGGTGCCCGCCGATGAGGTACGGCCGGTAGGGCAGCTTGCGACGGACATAGAGGGCGCCCACGCCCTTGGGCGCGTGCAGCTTGTGGCCGGAGAGCGAGAGCATGTCCACGCCGAGGTCCGAGAGCTTCATGGGGATTTTGCCCACGGCCTGCACCGCGTCGGTGTGCAGGAAGATGCCCCGGCTGCGGGTCAGTTCCGCGATCTCCGGGATGGGGAAGATGACGCCGGTCTCGTTGTTGGCCCACATGATGCTGACGATGGCCGTGTCGTCGGACAGGCTGTCGGTGAGCTCCTGCATGTCCAGGCGGCCCTCGGCGTCGACTCCCAGGTAGGTCACGCGGTAGCCCTGGCTGCGCTCCAAAAACTTGCACAGCGAGAGCACGGCCGGGTGCTCCACGCGGGTGGTCACGAGGTGCCGCTTCTCGGGCTGGGCGGTGAGCGCCGAGCGGATGGCGGTGTTGTCGGACTCGGTGCCGCAGGAGGTGAACACGATCTCGTCCGGCCGGCAACCGAGCAGCTCGGCCAGTGATTCGCGCGCCTCGCGCAGCTCGCGGCCCACGGAGCCGCCAAAGGTGTGCATGGAGGACGGGTTGCCGTAGCGCTCGGAGAAAAACGGCAGCATGGCCTCGAGGACTTCCGGGGCCACGCGGGTGGTGGCGTTGTTGTCCAGGTAGACGACGTTCTGTGCGCTCATGGTTACGCCTCCCGCACCTGGATTTCAGGGTCGACCTTTTCGCGCAGGATGGCCTGCACCGTGCCCTGCACCGTGGCCTGGCTGGCCGGGCAGCCCGTGCAGCGGCCGCGCAGGCTCACGGAAACCACCAGGCCGTCGATGTCCGCGAGCTCGATGTCGCCGCCGTCGAGCTGCAGCCGCGGGCGGATCTCCTTTTCCAGCACCTCCTCGATGAGCTTCATGCGCTGGATGTTGGTCAACCGCTTCGCTGGTTTAGGGGCGGGCGTGGCCACTGCTTCACCTCTGGCTTGGGCGATGAGCGCCTCGATCTTTTCGTGGCACTTGGCGCAGCCGCCGCCGGCCTTGGTGTAGTAGGTCACGTCTTCCACGGTCTTGAGGTCGTTCTCGCGCACGGCCGAGAGGATCTGCTGGTCGGTGACGCCGAAGCACTCGCAGACGATCTCGCCCTCGGAGTGCTCATGGCTGGCCACGGCCTCGCCGCGCCAGCTCTTGATGGCTGCTTCCAGCGCCTCCTGGCCCATGACCGAGCAGTGCATCTTCTCCTTGGGCAGACCGCCGAGCGCCGCGGCGATGTCCTTGTTGGTGATCTTGAGCGCCTCGTCCACGGTCTTGCCCTTGACGAGCTCGGTCAGCGCGGAGCTTGAGGCAATGGCGCTGGCGCAGCCAAAGGTCTGGAAGCTGGCGTCAATGATGATGCCGTCCTCGATCTTCAGGAACAGCTTGAGGGCGTCGCCGCAGGCGATGGAGCCGACCTCGCCCACGCAGGAGGGGTCCTTCATCTCGCCGACGTTCTTCGGATTCAGGAAGTGTTCCTTCACGATCTCTGAGTATTCCCACATGGCGCTTCTCCGTGACTCGTCGATTTGGCGCGGGCCTCTCTTGTCAGCAGGGGCCGGGCGCATTCGTGTAAAATACACATGGTTGCGCAAGACGCAAGGGGGCAGGGTGATATTTTGGTCGGGGCAGCTGGCGGGCTTATGGCTGTGTGCGCAAACGCGGCTGGATGGCCGGACAGCGAGGGCAGAAACCTGCCTGGATATCGTCGGAATATTTTTGGATGTATGCACTTTCAGTGTAACTTTTTGCTCACTGCAAGCGTCTTTAATGTCAGTCTATGAAAAATATTGTAGTAAAATTTTTTTCAATGCAAAATAATGCAAGCACTAAAGCTATTAAGGAATGTTCCGATAAGCAGTAAAACAGAAAGCAAAGGAGCTGATCATGACAACAGTCAGTTCAACAAGTTCAACACAAAGCACGCTGTTCGACAAGCAGACGTTGGAAGAAATCAGGAAGAACCAGGAAGCGAGCCGGGCGGAAGCGGCGGGAACTGGTAATGGCGCAGCAACCGTCAATGGCAAGGACGCCGATCAGGCCAAGGTGTCCAAGTTCGGCCAGATGATGAGCACGTTGCAGCAGATGGCCAACACGGACCAGGACGCCTTCAAGGCTGCTGCCCAAACCATCGCCGACAACCTGACCCAGAGCGCGAGTGAAAGCACGGACCCCACACAGAAAGCGGCCTTTGCCGCCATTTCCTCAAGCTTCGCCGAGGCGGCCAAAACCGGCGACATGTCCAGCCTGAAGGATGTCGGCCAGGCGATGCTCGGCGTGGGCTCGGCCGCTTCCGGCGGCACTACGGGCGGCGATACGGTGACCATCTCCAATGAGGGCAAGGACCTCGCCTCCGGAAACGGCTCCACCGGCGGCGGCGATCCCAGCAGTTCCGGCGCCGAGAAAGACTCGACAGGTTCGGATAGCACGAGCGCGTCTCGGGCCGAAGGGAAGTCCAAGGCCGCTGGCGGCGGCGGGGGCGGTGGCAACTCCAGCTCCAGCAGTGACACGACCGTCAGCGACCTCGAGGATGAGATCGATGCCATGAAGGCGCAGGTGAGCGCGTTGCAGGCCAAGTTGCAGCAGTCTAAGCAGGAGGCCAAGGTAGACGATTCCAAGGCGGATGCGGTGAAGACGCAGCAGGTGCAGCTGAACACCCTGAACGTGCAGCTTTCGCAGCTGAAGCTTGAGAAGCTGCAGGCCGAGAACGAGACCAGCAGTTCGTCCAGCAGCAGTGCGGTGAGCGGCGGGGCGAGCATGACCACGCACGCCTGACCTCCCACGCCCGAGGACCGCGCCGGGTCTCCCGGCCTTTCCTCGACGTCTTGCAAAGCAAAGAGCCCCGGTTTTGGCCGGGGCTCTTTTGTGCCTTCCATGGGGCCGGTCCGGCTAGTCGTCGAACCGCCTGGTGAGCGCGGCGTAGGCGTCGATGCGGCGGTCGCGCAGAAACGGCCAGCCCCGGCGCACCTCCTCGATGCGCTCGGGGTCCACCTGCGAGAGCAGGATGGTCTCCTCGTCGGCCGAGGCCAGGGCGTTCAACTCGCCCATGGGCCCGGCCACGAAGCTGCCGCCCCAGAACTCGATGCCCGCGCCCTGGCAGTTGCTGCTGCCGGGCAGCGGCCTCTCCAGCCCGATGCGGTTGGCGGCCGCGATGTAGACCCCGTTGGCCACGGCGTGGCCGCGCTGCACCAGGGTCCAGGCACTCTTCTGCTCGTCGCCCACGAGGTCCTTCTCCACCGGGTGCCAACCGATGGCCGTGGGGTAGAAGATGACCTCCGCGCCTTTGAGCGCGGTCAGGCGCGCGGCCTCGGGGTACCACTGGTCCCAGCACACGCACACGCCGATCTTGCCCACGTGGGTGTCCACCGCCAGGAAGCCCAGGTCGCCGGGGGTGAAGTAGAACTTCTCGAAAAAGGCCGGGTCGTCGGGGATGTGCATCTTGCGGTAGATGCCGAGGATGTCCCCCTCGCGGCCGAGCACCGCGGCGGTGTTGTGGTACAGGCCGGGCGCGCGCTTCTCGAAGAGCGAGACCACGATGGCCGTGCCGGTCTTTTGGGCCAGCTTGGCAAAGGCGGTGGTCGTTGGACCGGGCACGCTCTCGGCCAGGTCGAAGAGCCGTGCGTCTTCCTGCTGGCAGAAATAGGGTCCCAGAAAGAGCTCCTGCAGGCAGATGACGTCCGCGCCAAGGCTGGCGGCGCGTTCGGCCAGGTCCAGGTGCGCGGCCAGGTTCTCCTCGGCGCTTTCCCGGCAGCCGG
>JANXYI010000312.1 GCA_025350085.1 Deltaproteobacteria bacterium | reverse complement strand
CTGCATCAACGAGGCGTTCATGCGCGACAAGCTTTTCGGCACCGACGGTCTGCGGGGCCGGGTCAACGAATATCCCATGACCCCGGACATCGCCCTCAAGCTGGGCATGGCCGTGGGCCAGAAATTCCGCAACGGCGCCCGCAAGCACAAGGTCATTATCGGCAAGGACACCCGGCTCTCGGGCTATGTCTTCGAGACCGCGCTCACCTCCGGGCTCTGCGCCATCGGGCTCGACGTGTTCCTGGTCGGCCCCATGCCCACCCCGGCCATCAGCTTCCTCACGCGCAACATGCGCGCGGATCTCGGCGTGGTCATCTCGGCCTCGCACAATCCCTTCTTTGACAACGGCATCAAGTTCTTCGACTTCGACGGCTTCAAGCTGGCCGACGAGTTGGAGAACGAGATCACCGAGCAGACCCTGGCCGAAAATCCGGTCTGGGACTTTCCCGCGCCCGAGCGCGTGGGCCGCGCCCACCGCGTGGTGGACGCCCGCGGCCGCTACATCGTCTACCTGCAGCACACCTTCCCGCGCAAGATGACGCTGAACGGCTTGAAGATCGTGCTGGACTGCGCCCACGGCGCGGCCTACGGCGTGGCCCCGCAGGTCTTCGAGGAGCTGGGGGCCGAGGTCGTGACGCTCGGCGTCTCGCCCAACGGCATCAACATCAACGAGGGCTGCGGCTCGCTCTACCCCGAGGTCATGGCGGCCAAGGTGCGCGAGGTCGGCGCGGACATCGGACTCGCGCTCGACGGCGACGCCGACCGGCTCATCGTGGCGGATGAGCAGGGCAAGCTGCTTGACGGCGACCAGATCATGGCCCTGTGCGCCCAGGACATGCTGGAGCAGGGCACATTGCCCGGCGGCACCCTGGTGGCCACGGTCATGAGCAACATGGCGCTGGAAATGTTCATGAAGGACCAGGGCGGAAACCTCCTGCGCACCCCGGTGGGCGACCGCTACGTGGTCGAGGCCATGCGCCGCGAGGGCGCCATGCTCGGCGGCGAGCAGTCCGGGCACCTCATCTTCATGGAGCATTCGACCACGGGCGACGGCACGCTGGCCGCGCTGCAACTGCTGCGCATCATGGTCCAGAAGAACCGCCCGCTGTCGCTCCTGGCCCATCTCATCGAGCCCTTCCCGCAGGCCATGGTCAACGTGTTGCTGAAATGCAGGGTGCCCTTCGAGGACCTGCCCGAGGTGGGCCGCGCCGTGGCCGCGGTGGAAGCCGAGCTCGCTGGCCGGGGCCGCGTGCTCCTGCGCTACTCCGGCACAGAGCCCAAGGCCCGGGTCATGGTCGAGGGCGAGGACACGGACCGCGTGGCCCAGTACGCCGCGGACATCGCCGCGGTCCTGGAGCGCTGCCTGCGCTAGGGCGGGGCATTGCAACGCCGGCAGCACACCGGCAGCATCGTACAGACAGCATCGGCAGGAGGAAGTTCATGGACGTGCGCAAGGTCGTCATCCCCGTGGCCGGCTGGGGCACCCGCTCGCTCCCGGCCACCAAGAACATCCCCAAGGAGATGCTGCCCATCTTCAAGAAGCCGGTGGTCCAGTACGTGGTGGAGGAGGCCCAGGCCGCGGGCATCGACACCGTGGTGCTCATCACCAGCCAGAACAAGACCATCATCGAGGACCACTTCGACCACAACCTGACCCTGGAGAACCTGCTGGAGCGCAAGGGCAAGACCGCGCTCCTGAACGAGGTCCGCGCCGTGGCCGAGATGGTCAACATCATCGCCGTGCGCCAGAAGGTCCAGTTGGGCCTGGGCCACGCGGTGCTCTGCGCGCGCGAGGTCTGCAAAAACGAACCCTTTGCGGTCATGGTCGGCGACGACCTCATGTTCGGCAAGCAGCCCGGCATCCAGCAGCTGCTCGACGTGGCCAATGCCGAGAACATGGCCGTGGTCGGCGTCATCGAGGTGCCGGAGAACAAGGTCGACCGCTACGGCATCATCCAGGGCGAGGAGTTCCGGCCCGGCGTGTTCCGCGTGCGCAACCTGGTGGAAAAGCCGCCCCTGGGCACGGCCCCGTCGCGCCTGGCCATCGTGGGCCGCTACGTGCTCGTACCCGAGATCTTCGACTACCTGGAGAAGCTCAAGCCCGGCGCGGGCGGCGAGCTGCAGCTCACCGACGCCCTGCAGGGCCTGGCCGACAAGAACCGGCTGCTGGCCGTGAAGCTGCGCGGGCAGCGCTTCGACGCCGGGGACTGGGTGGAGTACCTGACGGCCAACATCTATTTCGCCCTGCACGACGAGGACCTGCACGACGATCTCGTCAAGCGCATCCACGAGCTCGTGCCCTGCAAGGGCCGCTAGGCCCCGCAGCCGCGGCTCGCGCCCATGAACGCCACGGCACCAGACCCTGGGCAGGCCCCTCTTCAAGCCGGGGCCCCGTGGCAAGTCTGGCTGGCCAGCCCGCCCTATGCGGCCCTGACCTATCTGTGCCCGGACTGGTTCCCGGAGCCAATGCCCGGCCTGCGCGTGCTGGCCCCGCTGGGGCGCTCCCTGCGCGTCGGCGTTCTGCAGGGGCCAACCGAGGCCCCGCCCCCGGGCGTTGCGCTCAAGCCCCTGGTCTGGCCCCTGGAGCTTGCGCCCGTGCTCGACCCCGGTACGCTGGACCTGGTGCGCGAGCTGTCCGCCCGGCACATGGCGCATCCCGGCCGGGTGCTGGAGCTGGTGCTGCCGCGCGGCCTGCGCTCATCCCAGGTGACCTTTTCCGTGGAGCACCCGGACTTCCGGCCCAGCTTGAGCCCCAAGACCCTGCAAGGCCTGCCGATCGACCGCCTGGAGGCCCTGGCCGCGCTCTGGGCCGAGGGCCGCATGCGCGTGCGCCTGGCCCCGCGCAGGCAGGCCGAGGAACTCTTTGTCATGCTCGCCGCAGACCCGCCCTGGGCCGTGCGGCCCAATGCCGTGAACCAGATCCGCCTGCTGGAGCGCCTGTTCGACTCCGGCCCCATGAGCCTGGGCCAGCTTCGGGCCGTGTTCGGCGAGCCCGGGGTCCAGGCCATGAAGCGCCTGGCTCAGGCCGGCATCGTGCGCCTGGGCGAGCCGCTGGACGTCACCGACGAGGTCCCGGCCTGCCTGCCCCTGCCGGGCGAGGACGCGGAGGTCCTGTCCGCCACGCCCGAGCAGCAGGCCGCGCTTACCGAGCTTGTGCCGGCCCTGGAATCCGGCTCCGCGCGCATGGCGCTCATGCACGGGGTCACGGGCAGCGGCAAGACCCACGTGTTCCTGGAGCTGGCCAGGCGCTGCCTGGAGCTCGGGCGCTCGGTCCTTTTGCTGGCCCCGGAAGTGGCCCTGGCCTGCCACCTGTGGCGCCTGGCGCGCGAGGCCCTGCCCGACGTGGAGG
>JANXYI010000260.1 GCA_025350085.1 Deltaproteobacteria bacterium | reverse complement strand
ATGAAGCGCCTGGAAGAGCTCGTCTACGAGATCGATCCCGAGGCGTTCACCATCATGGGCTCGGGCTTCCACGTGCTGGGCCAGGGCTTCTCGCAAAGGAAGGTCTACTGACATGCGCGCCATTGCCCTGTTGACCGACTTCGGCCTCACCGACCCCTACGTGGGGCAGATGCACGCCGCGCTGACGCGCCTAGCCCCGGGCGCGCCGCTCATCGACATCAGCCACCAGGTGGAGCCCTTTGGCACGGCCCAGGCGGCCTTCTTCCTGGCCGCCAGCGCCCCGCACTTCCCGCGGGACACGGTGTTCCTCTGCGTGGTGGACCCGCGCGTGGGCACCAGCCGCAGGATACTGGGCGCGCAGGCAGGCACCCAGAGCTTCCTGGCCCCGGACGGCGGGCTGCTCGACCTCTTGCTGGACACCCCGGGCCTGCCCCCGGCATACATCTTCGACCTCTCGGCCGTGGCTGCGGAGTATGGCGCCTCGGCCACCTTCCACGGCCGCGACGTCTTCGCGCCCCTGGCCGCGCGGCTTTCCGGCGGGGAGGCGCTGGCGTCCCTGGGCACGCCAATTTCCCGGGAGGCCGTGGTGCAGCAGACCTGGGCCGCGCCCCTGCTCGAGGACGGAAGCGTGCTGGCGCACGTGCTCCACGTGGACCATTTCGGCAACTGCGTACTCTCCCTGCGCCAGGGTTTCCTCTTTGCCGGCACCGTGGCCGCGCTGTCCCTGGGGCCGGGCGAATCCATACGCCTGAGCCGGGCGCGCGCCTACGCCGAGCTCGGCCCCGGCGAGCCGGGCCTGCTCCTGGGCAGCCAGGGCTTCTTCGAGCTGGCGGTCTACCAGGATTCCGCGGCCACGCGCCTCACGCTCATGCCCGGCGACCCGGTGCGCATCCTGTACGCCGAAGCCGGTCCCCAGCCATGAACGCCGCAGCACGCTATCTTGCCACCTTGAGCTTTCTCTCGCGGCTGGCGCCCGCGCGCGTGCTGCCCGAGGACGACTTGCGCCGGGCCATGTTCCACCTGCCCCTGGCCGGGCTCATCATCGGCGCGGTGGCGGCGGCCCCGGCGGCCCTGGGGCTTATGGCCGGAAAACCGTTCCTCCAGGCTTGGCTGGCCGTGGCGCTGCTGGCCTGGGTCACGCGCGGCCTGCACCTGGACGGGCTGTCCGACGTGGCCGACGCAGCAGCCGCCCACGTGGAGCCGGAGCACTTCTGGACCATCGTCAAGGACAGCCGCTGCGGGGCCTTTGGGGTGGTGGCGCTCATCCTGGCCCTGGGCGCCCAGGGTCTGGTCTTTGCCGAGATGCTGCGCTTTGGTGACTGGTGGGCCGTGATCTGGGCCGTGGTCTTTGGCCGCGCCTGCGCCGTGGTCTTCGGCCGCACGGCGAGGGCTTACGTGCGCCCCGGCCTGGGCGGGCTGTTCCTGGCCGGTGCCAGCACGCCCGCCGCGCTCTGGGCCGTGGGCGTTGCCCTGGCCCCGGCGCTGTGGCTGAGGCCCCTGGCCGCAGCCTTTGCCGCGGCAGCGGCGCTGGTTCTGCTCTTGCCCCTGCGCCGCCTGGTCACGGCCGTTGGCGGTGTCAACGGCGACTTCCTGGGGGCGGCCATCACCCTGGGCGAAATTTCCGCCGGCCTGGGCTATGTCCTGGCCCAGGCCAGCTGACCTCTTAAGCCCCGGAGGCACCCATGCTGCGTCCACGGTTCACAACCTGCCTGACCCTGGTCGCCTGCCTGGCCCTTTCCGGCTGCATGCAGGCCAACGTGAACTTCGGCCAGCCCACCACGCCCTACAAGGAACAGGTGCTGGAGGGCACGGGCACGGACAAGATCCTGGTCCTGGGCATTGAGGGCCTCATCAGTGAACATGCGCGCGAGGGCCTGCTGCGCACCAAGCCCAGCACCGTGCAGGAGCTGGTGGCCCAGCTTAAGCTCGCCCGCAAGGACAAAGACATCAAGGCCGTGGTCCTCAAGATCGACTCCCCCGGCGGCACCACCACGGCCAGCGACATTCTGTACCACGAGCTTTTGTCCTACAAGCAGCAGAGCAAGGTCAAGCTGGTGGCGGCCATGATGGGCCTGGCCGCCTCGGGCGGGTACTACGTGGCCCTGCCTGCGGACCACATCCTGGCCCACCCCACCACCATCACCGGCAGCGTGGGCGTCATCTTCCTGCAGCCGCGCGTGGCCGGGCTCATGGACAAGATCGGCGTGGGCATGGACGTGAGCAAGTCCGGCTCGCTCAAGGACATGGGCTCGCCCTTCCGCGCGGCCACCGAGGAGGAGAAGCGGCTCGTGGGCGCCATGACCAGGGCTCAGGCCGCGCGCTTTCTCGACCTGGTGCAGCAGCACCGCAGCCTGGAACCCGCAGCCCTGGGCATCGTGGCCTCGGCCCGGGTGTTCACCGCGGCCGAGGCCAGGGACCTGGGCCTCATCGACTCCGTGGGCTACCTGGACGACGCGCTCGCCCAGGCCAGGACCCTGGCCGGGCTGCCCGAGGACGCCAAGGTCGTGACCTATCGCCGCCGCCCGGCGGCCGACGGCACCTACTACCTGCCCGGCGTGGAGGCCGAGGACTCCCGTCCCGCGCTTCTGCACCTGGATCTGGACGGACTCCTGCCGCCCAGGGCCGGCCTGTACTATCTCTGGACCCCGGCGTACGGCCAGTAGGAGACTTTCCGGAGCGCCCTTGTGCGGCTGTACGCATTCTGCTAGGTTCGTATTGTTCCCCCCGGAACAAATCCGACACCCAGCCTAGGTCCGCCATCCTCGCGGCCTGTGCGAGGAAACGCATGTTCGCCTTCACAGACCTCCGCCGTTCCCTGACCGCCGCGGCCTTGCCGGGCCTCGCGGTTTTGGGCCTGCCCGGTGTCTCAGGCCGGGCCCCGGCGCAGAGGTGCTGGCGGCCCACAGCCGGAGGGCCGACAGACCCGGCCGGAGCCTGGACGCGAGCTCCGGGGGCGGGCGCACCGTGAACATCTGGCGCAGGGATGCCGAGACGCCGGAAGGCGCGGCCGAACTTCCGCCCGCCGCCTCTCCCCGGCAGGACTGGACCAGGCTGGCCCTGCTCGGGCTGGCCTATTTCCTGGCCAACCATGTGGCGCTCTTCTTCCCCGCTGCCGGAAAGGTCCTCTGCGCCGTGTGGCCAGCCGCAGGCATCGGCCTGGGGGCGCTCCTGCTCTTGCCCCGCCGCCTCTGGCCCGCAAGCCTGCTGGCCATCTTCCTGGCCGGCGCCTCGTCAAATCTCCTGTCCGGCCGCCCGCTGGTCGTCAGTCTCGGCTTCATGGCCGCCAACGTCCTGGAGTCCCTGCTCTGCGCCTGGCTCATGACCCGCTGGTGCGGAGAGCGCATCCGCTTCGACCGTGTGCGCGAGGTCGTGGCCCTGGCCGTCTGCGCGGGCCTGGTGAACGCCTGCACCGCCCTGGCGGGCGCGGGCGTGGCTGTGCTGGCCTCGGCCCATGCGCCGTTCCAGGACCTCTGGTTCACCTGGTGGGTGGGCGACGGCCTGGGCCTGCTGCTGGTCGCTCCGCTTCTCGTCACCTGGGCCGGGGTCCAGGCCCCGCAGCCGGGGCAGCAACGGTTCCGGGGCATGGAGGCCGCCGCCTTCCTGGCCCTGTGGTGCGCGGTCTCATGGCTGGCCTTCCAGCCGGACACGCCGCAACTCCCCTTCCACCCCCGGCCGTACATGCTCTTCGCCCTGCTCGCCTGGGGGGCCATGCGCTTCAGCCCGCGCGTGGTGGCCGTCCTGCTGGCCCTGGCCGCAGCCTTTGCCATGACCAGCGCCTCCGTGGTCCACGGGCCGTTTCTGCTGGGTGGCGATACCCCCACCGAGCGCCTGCTCCAGGCCCAGATCTTTCTGGGCAACCTGGCCCTTGCCGGCTATCTGCTGACGGCCCTGCTGGCGGAACGCAGGCAGGCGGAAGCCTCCCTGGGCATCAGCGAGACATACAACCGCGCCATTTTTGAGCGCTCCAGCGTGGCCATCGGCGTGGGCAACCCGGCAGGCTTCTTTTCTGACGCCAACCCGGCCTTGGAGCACCTTCTCGGCTATGGAAGGGGAGAGCTGGTCGGCGTCCGCTGGCTGGACATCACCCACCCCGAGGACCGGGAAGAGAACACGGCGCTGATCCAGGGAATCCTGTCCGGACAACGCGACTCCTACCAGATGGAGAAACGCTACCTGAATAAAGACGGGCTGCCCCTCTGGGTACACCTGAACGTGAGCTGCCGGCGCGACGCCCAAGGCCGGGTGCAGTTCCTCATCGGCGTCATTGAGGACATCTCCCCGCGCAGGGCCGCCGAAGAGGCCCGGGCCGAGCGCGAGGAACTCTTCCAGGCCATGTTCGAGAACAATCAGGCCGTGCATCTGCTGGTGGACCCGGAAAGCGCCGCCATCATCGATGCGAACAGCGCCGCAGCTGCCTTCTACGGCTACAGCCGCGAAGAACTGCGGGCCATGAGCGTCGGGCAGATAAACACCCTGCCTCCGGAACAGCTGCATGGGCGCATAAGCGAAGCCAGGAACCAGGGCGCGTTGTTCCGCTCCAGCCACCGCCTGAAGGACGGCAGCCTGCGCGAGGTGGAGATGCGCACCGGCTCGTTCAAGACGGGCGGCCGGACCCTGATTCTGTCCAGCGTCCAGGACCTCACGGACCAGTTGAGCGCCGAGGGAGCCCTGAAGGATACCGAGGAGCGCCTGCGGATGCTCATCGAACTCATTAACGAGGGCGTGGTCCTGACCACCCCCGACAGTGCGCTCAAATACGTGAACCCGGCCTTTGCGCGCCTCTTCGGCCAGGAGCCAGCGGCCCTGGTCGGCCGCCAATATATGGACATCCTGACACCGGAATGCGCCGCGGCGCATCCGGCGCGCTGGGAGGCCCGGCGCCGCGGCTCACGCGAACCCTACGAGGCCAGATACCTGCGCCAGGATGGCAGCACGGTTCTGGGCTGGGTCACGCCCTTCCCCATGTTCTCCGGCGAGGGCCAGTACCAGGGCTCCTGCGCCATCATCAGGGACATCACCCAGGCCCGCGCGCGCGAGGAGGCCGACCGCCTGCGGCTGATACGCCGCAACGCAACGCTGCGCCTGAACGAGATGCCTTCGGCCAGCCGCCAGGAACTGCTGGACTACGCCCTGGAGCAGATCCAGACCCTCACCGCCAGCCCCCTCGGCTACATCTACTCCTATGACGACATGCGCCGCCGGTTCCACCTGCACTCCTGGTCCGCAGAGGCCATGGTCCAGTGCTCCGTGCCGGACAAGCAGACCATCTACGATCTGGACTTCACCGGGGTTTGGGGCGACGCCGTGCGCCTGCGCCAGCCTGTGCTCATGAACGACTTCGCCGCACCCGACCCGCGCAAGAAGGGCCTCCCAGAGGGACATGTGCCCCTCACGCGCTTTTTGACCCTGCCGGTGATCCGCGCCGGACGCGTGGTGGCCGTGGTGGCCGTGGGCAACAAGGCCGCGCCCTACGACGAGGAGGACGCGGCCCAGCTCAGGCTCTTTACCGACGGCCTGTGGAGCGTGCTCGAGCGCCAAGAGGCCCTGGCCCAGCTGAATACGGTCAGCGAGCGCTTCCACCTGGCCGTGCGCGCCGGGCGCATCGGGCTCTGGGACTGGGATCTGGTGAGCGGGGTCATGCACTGCGACACCTTCATGGAGACCTGCCTTGGCTTGCACCACCACGACCTCGCCACCGGCACGCCGGAGGACTGGCTCTACCGGGTGCACGGGGAGGACCGCCCGCGCGTGCGCGAGGCCCTGGAGACGGCCTGGGCCACGGGCGAACGCTTCGAGCAGTCCTTCCGCGTCCAGCGGCCCGACGGCACCCTCATGCACCTGGACTCCCTGGCCGTGACCTACCGGGGCCCGCAGGACGAGCCCCTGCGCATGGTCGGCGTGGTCATCGACGTGACCCGCCAACGCCAGGCCGAGGAGGCCCTGCGCAAGAGCGAGGAGCGCTTCCGCGACCTGTTCGTGGACGCGCCCCTGCCCTACCAGTCCCTGGACGAGGACGGGAACCTGCTGCTGGCCAACACGGTCTGGCTGCAGACCCTGGGTTACCAGCGCGAGGAGGTCCTCGGCCGGAATTTCAGCGAGTTTCTGCACCCGGACTGGGCGGCCCATTTCCAGCAAAATTTCCCGAAATTCAAGGACGCCGGCTTCATCACCGGGGTTGAGTTCACCATGCTGCGCAAGGACGGCTCCACCCTGCTGGCCTCCTTCAACGGCCGGGTGAGCCGCGACAGCGAAGGACGGTTCATCCGCACCCACTGCACCTTCCAGGACATCACCGAGCGCTGCCAGGCCGAGGAGGCCCTGCGCCAGGCCAAGGCCGAGGCCGAGGCCGCAGCCCTGGCCAAGGCCCAGTTCCTGGCCAACATGAGCCACGAGATCCGCACCCCGCTCGGCGGGGTCATCGGCGCGGCCAAGCTGCTGTCCCAGTCCGCCCTCAACCTGGACCAGCGCCAGCTGGCCGACATGGCCGTGGAGTCCGGCCGGGCGCTGCTCGAGATCGTCAACGACATCCTGGACTTCTCCAAGATCGAGGCCGGTCGGCTGGACCTTACGCCCGCGCCCTTTGCCCTGCGCGCGGACTTGACCGCCGTGGCCGCGCCCTTCCGCCTGCTGGCCGGGCAGCGCGGGCTCACCCTCACGCTGACCATCGACCCAGCCACCCCGGACGCCCTGGTGGGCGACCACGGGCGCCTGGACCAGGTGCTGCGCAACCTCCTGGGCAATGCCGTGAAGTTCACCGAGACCGGCTCCGTCACCCTCGCGGTCAACCATGATCCGGCCTGCTCCCCTGCGCCTGGCCTGGCCTGCCTGCGCTTCACCGTGCGCGACACGGGCGTCGGCATCGAACCGGACTTCCTGCCGCACATCTTCGAGAGCTTCAGCCAGGCCGACGGCTCCTATGGCAAGCGCCACGGCGGCACAGGCCTGGGCCTGGCCATCAGCAGGAGCCTGGTCGAACGCATGGGCGGTAGCCTGGAAGTCCAGAGCACCCTGGGCGCGGGCAGCGCCTTCACCTTTGCCCTGTGCCTGCCCCTGGCCGAACAGGCCCCGCTGGCAGCGGAAACCACCAGCCCCTACGCCGCGTCCAGAACCCCGCAGAGCCGCCCCCTGCGTGTGCTCCTGGCCGAGGACAACGAGATCGGGCGCATGCTCGCGGAACGCATCCTGAAGGACGCCGGGCACACGGCCGCCAGCGTGGTCAACGGCCTCGAGGTGCTGGACAGGCTGAAGCAGGAGACCTTCGACCTGGTGCTCATGGACGTGCAGATGCCCGGGCTGGACGGCATAAGCGCCACGCGCAGCATCCGCCAGGGCCAGGCCGGGGCGCACAATGCCGACATCCCCATCGTGGCCCTCACGGCCTATGCCCAGCGCGAGGACCGCGAGCGATTCCTGGCCGCAGGCATGGACGACTACGTGCCCAAGCCCGTGGATGAGGACGAGCTCCTGGCGGCCATGCGCCGCGCCCTGGAACTCCGGGCCACACGTCAGACGGCCTTCAGCCAGGCCTCCGGCCCGGGCAGGACCAGCGCAGCCGCACCCGGCGACCCGGCCGCCGGGTGCCCGCGCTTCGACTGCGGCTACCTGGCGCGCTCCTATGGCGACCGCAGCGACCTGCTGGCCGAAATGCTGACCGTGTTCCAGCAGACCAGCCTGCCCGAGTTCGGGCGCGGTCTGCGCCAGGCGCTGGCCGCCGAAGATTACGAACACGCGAAGCGGGTGGCCCACAAGGCCATCGGCACCTTCGGCTCCGTGGGCGCGCACCGCGCCGTCCAGCTGGCCCACGCCGCGGAAACGGCCGCCAGCACGGGCGACCTGGAGGCCTTCCGCCAGTTCATGGAAGCCCTGCTGGCCGAGATGGGCGAGCTCGCCGAACACCTGCGCCTGGGCCGCCCCTGGCCCGACCTTAGGCCTGCCAAACCAGACAGGGGCGCGTCATGAGCCTCCCGCAGTGGGGCTCCGGGGCCCATATCGAAGCCCTCATCCGCGAGCTCGGCCTCAGCCCCCTGCCCGAAGAGGGCGGACTGTACGCCGAGACCTACCGCAGCAGCGGCGTCATCCCGGCAGGGGCCATGCCCGGCCGCCAGGACAGCCCCCGGTGCTGCGCCACGGCCATCTACTACCTCATCACGCCCGACCGCTTCTCCACACTGCACCGCGTGGCCAGCACCGAAATCTTCCACTTCTACCTGGGCGACCCCGTGACCATGCTCC
>JANXYI010000188.1 GCA_025350085.1 Deltaproteobacteria bacterium | reverse complement strand
GAACTTTTCCATTTCGCGGCGGTCCTTGCGCAGGCGGATCAGCTCGGCCTCGAGCACCGTGAGCTTGGCCTTGAGCGCAGTGTTCTCGTCGGCCATGCGCGCCACCTCGCCGCTTTGGGCGTCCAGGCGCGAGCAGCTCTGGTCCACGGCACACTGGATGGCGGCCAGCTGTTCGGCGTCCAGGGACGGCAGGGCGGGCAGGCTCTGGCCTTCCAGACCGAGCGCTGGTGCCTGGCCGCCGAGCTGGCGCAGGCCCTCGCCGATGCCGCGCGCTATTTCCTGCCCGATGGCAGCAGCCATGCGCAGGGCCGTGTCGGCCAGGGCCGCGGAGCCTGCCTGGTCCTGGGCGCTGTCGCGGCGGCTGAACGGGGCGTCGGTACCCACGGCCTGGGCGTCGCCGTCCATGGACGCGGTGAGGGCGAAGCGCTTGCCCAGGGTCTCCATGACGTCCTGGGTGCTGTGGCCCAGGCTGAACATCTCGGCGATGACGCGGAACACGTCCACGGCCTCGGGCCGGAAGCGCTTCTGGCGGCCCGAGCCCTGGCTGGGCAGGTGCTGGGCGAAGCGGTTCTTCCAGTAGTGCACCGTGGACTCGGGCACACCCAGCCTGCGGGCGATCTCGGCCACGGAGAGCAGACGGACTTCGGGCGCCACAGCGAGCCTCCTGACTTGGGACGGATGAA
Source organism: Deltaproteobacteria bacterium (assembly GCA_025350085.1). GTDB lineage: Bacteria > Desulfobacterota > Desulfovibrionia > Desulfovibrionales > Desulfovibrionaceae > Humidesulfovibrio. The sequence continues at coordinate 3,472 of JANXYI010000188.1, read as the reverse complement.
GAGAACCAGGGTCCAGGCCACGTTACACCAAGAGCGCGCTTCCCACAAGGGCGCTGCTGGCCGCAAGATGGGGCGCCGGGCGTGGATGCCCGGGCCCATTGCTTGACGGAAATCGCGCAAAGGGCATAGTTTTGCCGTAGGCTGTGCGGAAAATGGAAACGCCCTGCCCAGGGCCTGCGCGCACGGGAAACGGTCCGCCGGAATTGCCAGACTTAAAACGCGAGGAGCAGCCATGATCATCGGCATTCCCAAGGAGATCAAGACGCTGGAGAACCGCGTGTCCATGACGCCCGGCGCGGTGGAGACCCTGGTCCGGCGCGGGCACAGCGTGCTGGTGGAGACTGCCGCGGGCGTGGGCTCGGGCTTGGGCGACGCCGAGTACGAGGCGGCCGGGGCCAGGATCGTCACAGCGGCCGAGGCCTGGACTGCTGAGTTGGTCATCAAGGTCAAGGAGCCGCTCCCGGCCGAGTACCCGTTCCTGCGCCGCGACCTGCTCCTCTTCACCTACCTGCATCTGGCCGCGGACGAGGCCCAGACACGCGCCCTGCTCGCTGCCGGGACCACGGGCATTGCCTACGAGACCGTGCAGCTGCCCGACGGCTCCCTGCCGCTGCTGCTGCCCATGAGCGAGGTGGCTGGCCGCATGGCCCCGCAGGTGGGCGCGCACGCGCTGGAAAAGGCCCAGGGCGGCCGGGGCAAGCTTTTAGGCGGCGTGCCGGGCGTGGCGCCGGCCAATGTCGCCATCATCGGCGGCGGGGTGGTGGGCACCAATGCGGCCAAGATCGCCGTGGGCCTGGGTGCGCGCGTCACCGTGTTCGACGTGAACCACGCCCGCATGCAGTATCTGGACGACATCTTCAGCTCGCGCATCGTGACCATGACCTCGAGCGAGCCCAATCTGCGCGCGGCGGTGCGCGAGGCCGACTTGATCATCGGCGCGGTGCTAGTCCCAGGCGCCAAGGCCCCCAAGCTCGTGACGCGCGAGATGGTGCGCACCATGCGCGAGGGCGCGGTCATCGTGGACGTGGCCGTGGACCAGGGCGGCTGCGTGGAGACCATCCACGTGACCACCCACGACCACCCGACCTATGTGCTCGACGGGGTGGTGCACTACGGCGTGGCCAACATGCCCGGGGCAGTGCCGCGCACCAGCACCTTTGCCCTGGTGAACCAGACCCTGCCCTATGCGCTCAAGCTGGCGGACAAGGGCATCGAGGCCCTGCGCCGCGACCCGTCTTTGGCCCTTGGCCTGAACACGCACCAGGGGCAGCTGACCTGCTTGGCTGTGGGCGAGGCCCTCGGGATTGCGGCCATCACCCCGGCCCAGGCGCTGGGGTAGATGGCGGGTGGCGGGCTTTCCCCAGCCCCTTGCCTTCCCGCGTCATTTTCCCGTATCCTGTCCCAAAGGTGGCCAGCATGACCAAACGCGAGATTCTCCTCTACATCGTGGTCCCGCTCAACGTCCTGATCCTCCTCCTGCTCTATTACTGGTGGCTCTAGGCGGCGGGCCTGTGGGGCACGAATGAAGCCCCCGGTGGAGTGCCGGGGGCTTATGTCTCGACATGAAGTGCAATCCTGCCAGCGACCCGCCGCATCCTCACCCCCTCATCCACCCCGCCAACTCCTCCTGCCCCAGCTCGCCCCGGCCCAGCCCGCGGAGCACATGGAAAAGCTGAAAAAGCGCCGGGCATGGAGAGGCGTCCATGCCCGGCGCTTTTTCGGCGGGCCTGCTTGAGGTCGGGCGATGAATTACTCGTACTCTTCCCAGTTGGCCACGAGCCAGTCTTCGACAAGCCTCTGGCTCTTGAGCGCGATGGGAAGATGTTTGCTGATCAGCCGTTCGACTTTCTGTCCAGAGGTTTTCTGCCGGAATTTATACTTCGTCAGAAACCTGTTGATCATGGCCAGGACTTCATACCCCTCTTTGCGGTTGAACAGGGTGCTGTCGGGCTCACCGGTGATTTTCGGGTCATCGTCCTTGAGCGCGGTCCAGCTGTATTTGTCCGCAAACTGAAGGTCGGCGCGTTCCATGATCGCCATATGTCCACCTCCCAGGCTATTGGCATAGCATCGAATGTATGCCCCTGCGTTCTTGTCCGCAAGCACCGGCCGCAAGGCCCCCTTCCCATATCCCCCGTGGCACCTCGCCCCTTGCCAACCCTTCAAGGGATGGCTATAGCGTCCACCATCATGACGAAAGACCTCATCATCGTTGAGTCCCCGGCAAAGGTGAAGACCATCGGCAAGTTCCTCGGCAAGGACTATGTCGTGGAGGCCTCTGTGGGCCACGTGCGCGACCTGCCCAAGGGCGACATGGGCCTGGACGAGGCCAACGGCTATGCCCCGCGCTACGAGATCATCAAGGGCAAGGAGGACGTGGTGGGCCGCCTGCGCAAGGCTGCCAAGGCCGCGAACCACGTCTATCTCGCGCCCGACCCGGACCGCGAGGGCGAGGCCATCGGCTGGCACGTGGCCGAGCTTATCAAGGGCCAGAACACCAACGTCAGCCGCATCCAGTTCAACGAAATCACCGCCCGCGCGGTGAAGGAAGCCCTCGAACATCCCCGGCCCATCAACGACGCCCTCGTGGGTGCGCAGCAGGCGCGCAGGGTGCTTGACCGGCTGGTCGGCTACAAGATTTCGCCCATCCTCTGGAAGCACGTGAAGCGCGGCATATCCGCTGGGCGCGTGCAGTCCGTGGCCCTCAGGCTCATCGTGGACCGCGAGCGTGAGCGCCGGGCCTTTCAGGCTGTCGAGCACTGGTCTCTCAAAGCCAGGTTGGCCGGTGAGAACCCGCCGCCGTTTAGGGCCGACCTCTGGAAGATCGGCACCAAGACCGTGGCCCCGGGACTCAAGGAGATCGGCACACGCGACGCGGCCCAGGCCTTGGAAAAGAACGTCCGCGCCGGGAAATTCACGGTCGAGGCCGTGGAGGAGAAGGAGCGCGCCAAGAGTCCGCCCCCGCCCTTCACCACGTCGAGTTTGCAGCAGGTGGCCAACCGGGCGCTCGGCTTCCCGGCCAAGAAGACCATGAGCACGGCCCAGAAGCTGTACGAGGGCGTAGAGCTGGGCGAAAAGGGCACGGTTGCGCTCATCACCTACATGCGTACCGACTCCGTGCGCATCGCCGACGAGGCGTCCAAGGCCGCGCGCGAATTCATTTTGGGCCACTACGGCGACAAGTACGCACCGGCCAAGGTCAAGGCGCACAAGTCGAAAGGCGGCGCCCAGGACGCCCACGAGGCCTGCCGCCCGGTGGACGTGGCCGTGACCCCAGAATCGGTCAAGGGCTTCCTCCCGGCCGACCAGTTCAAGCTGTACCAGCTCATCTGGCGGCGCTTCGTGGCCTCGCAGATGTCTGACGCGCGTTTCCACGACACCACCGTGACGGCCAAGAACGGCAAGACCCTGTGGCGGGCCAAGGGCGAGCGGCTGCTCTTCGCCGGATTTTTGAAGGTCCAGGGCCTGGAGG
>JANXYI010000133.1 GCA_025350085.1 Deltaproteobacteria bacterium | reverse complement strand
GTGCGCGCCATGGCCGCTGCTGCGGCGTTCTTCGCCGCTGCGCCCGCCGTCGCGGCCGCCACGGTCACGTCCGCCGTCGCGCCCACCCCGTCCGCCACGGTCGCGTCCACCGCGTCCGCGGTCACGTCCGCCGCGTCCGCGTCCGCCGTCATCATCGCCGCCGCGCCCGCTCTCGCGCAGGCTCTCGACGGTGTCGGCATCGGCTTCGGTGGCCGTGGGGCTGTAGAGCACCAGGATGCTGGCGCGCTCGTCGGAATCCTTGAAACCGCGCGGGCTGCCGGGCGTGTAGGGGGCGCCGGGGGCTGCGGCGGCGCTGGGCACGGGCTGGGCGCCGGGGCTGCCCAGGTCGTCGTAGTCGCGCACATTGTGGCCCTGGCGCACTTCGTGCTGCACTCCCAGGGTCTCGGTGTAATCGAATTCAGGCATGGTCACTTTCTCTATCTTGTGGCCGAGGTACTTCTCGATGCCGCTGACGAGCCCGGCTTCGCGGGGCCCGCACAGCGTGTAGGCGTGGCCGGTCTCGCCGGCGCGCGCCGTTCTTCCGACCCGGTGCGTGTAGTCGTCCGGGCTCTCGGGTACATCGTAGTTGATGACGTGGCTGATACCGTCCACGTCCAGCCCCCGGGCGGCGATATCGGTCGCCACCAGGAACTTCACCTCGCCCTCTTTGAACTGGGCCAGCGCTTTCAGCCGCTGGCTCTGGCTGAGGTCCCCATGAATGCGGCTCACCGGCAGCCCTTGCCGCTCCACCACGGCGCAGACCTTGTCTGCGCCCTGCTTGGTGCGGGTGAAGACCAAGGCGCTGGTCACGTGCTCATGGCTGAGCAGCAGTTCCAGCAGCTTGGCTTTCAGATGGTCGGGCACCAGGTACACCTGTTGGGTGACCCCTTCCGCGGTCTTGCGCTCGGGCGTGATCGCGACCTTGGCGGGATCCTTCAGCATGCCGTCGGCCAGGCGTCCGATCTCGCTGGGCACGGTGGCGCTGAAGAACAGGGTCTGCCTTGATTCGGGCAATTGCCGCAGGATGGAACGGACATCGGGCAGGAAGCCCATGTCGAGCATGCGGTCCACTTCGTCCAATACGAGCACACGCAGCTTGTTGAAGCGCGCATTGCCCTGGCGCAGGTGGTCCAGCAGGCGGCCTGGGGTGGCCGCGATGATCTCCACTCCATCCTGAAAAGCCTTCTCCTGGGGGCCAAAAGCCACGCCACCGTGCACACAAGCGCTGCGCAGGGAGGTGTAACGGGAGAAGAGCTTTGCCTGTTCCTCTACTTGCAATGCCAATTCGCGTGTCGGTTCCAGCACGAGCACCTGCGTCCCCTCAGCCGGCTCGGTGAGCAGGCGATGGATCACTGGCAACAGGAAGGCGGCAGTCTTGCCCGTGCCTGTTTGGGCGGAGCCCAACAGGTCTTTTCCGGACATGACCAAGGGTATGGCCTGTTGCTGGATGGGGGTGGGCTTTTCAAAGCCTATCTCAGCAAATACCTTGAGAAGGCTTTCGTGGAGACCGAATGATTCGAACGACATCGTGTTTGAGAGCAGGGTGATGACAACAATGAAGGCACATCCTAGCCCCCAGGGGATGCCCTGGCAAGGCTAGAGACCCAGGGCTAGGCCAAGGGGCAGGATGGACAGGGCCAGGCTCAGCAGCGAGAGCGGCAGGCCGGCGGGCCCCTCCACCACCAGGCCCAGCCCATCCAGGGCCAGGCTTAGGGCCAGCCAGGGCCAGGCCAGCTTCAAAAAGGCCCACAAACGGCCCTTCAATCGGTTTGCCGAGGCATCCAGCGCCGCCCCGGCGTTCACAGGCGCCAGCAGCAGGTCCAGGGAAGAGAGCAGGCGGCGCAGGGTGTAGAGCAGGGCAGGGATCAGGCCGGCCAGGCAGAGCAAAGAGACGGACCAGCGCTTGATCGGGGTGTCGATGCCGGCCAGTGAGAGCAGGGCCACGCCGGGCACCAGGCCGAGCAGCCCCAGGGCCGCTGTGCGCAGGCCCAGCAGGACCTCGGCGCTCAGGGCCGAGGGCAGGGCCGGCCAAGGGCCGCGCCGATGCGGGGCCAGGCCGCCGGCGTCGAGCAGGACGGCCAGAGCACCCAGCTTGGCCAGAACGTCCAGCGGCCACCAGGCCAGCATCAGCCCGACGTAGCCGGGGTCCACGATCTGCAGGCCCAGGGCGTCGCTGATCAGCTCCGGCGGCCAGGCCGACAGGGCCAGCCAGAGCCAGAAGGCCGGCCTGCGCGCGGCTGCCAGGAAGAGCGCCGGGCCTTTTTGCATCAGAGCTGCAGGGCCAGGCCGGCCAGGGCCGGGGTGGGGAAGCCCTTGAGCCTGCCGGCCTTGTCCACGATGACCAGGCCTTCAGCCTTTTCGCGGGCCAGGTACTCCAGGCCCTTGGCTTCGCCCAGCACGAAGACCGGCTTGCCGTGGATGTCGGCCCAGGTGGCTGGCCAGTCGCGGCCGGCCAAGGGCAGGATGCTGGTGGCCGAGCAGACCCCGTCGGTGACGTAGCTGCCCGTGCGAGGGTCCAGCAGGTGGTGCACGCGCTTGCCCTGCACCATGCTGTACTGCTCGTAGTCGCCGGAGGTGGCCATGACCTGGTCGCTTAGGGGCAGGATGGCCGCCAGCTTGGCCGGATCGCGCGGATGCACGATGCCGACCTTCCAGGGGCTGCCGTCGGGCTTCAGGCCCGCGGCGTAGACCTGGCCGCCGGCGTTCTGCAGGAAGGCCTGAATGCCGTGGCGGCGGAAGACCTCGGCCGCGCGGTCCTGGGCGTAGCCCTTGGCGATGCCGCCGAAGTCCAGGCGCATGCCCTTCACCGCCAGCCTGAGGCGCCGCTCCTTGGGTTCGAAAGCCACTTTCTGCCAG
>JANXYI010000427.1 GCA_025350085.1 Deltaproteobacteria bacterium | reverse complement strand
TGCCGGTCTCCTTCTCGATCTCGGCGCGCATGGTCTCACGTTCCGCGTTCATGGCCGCGCGCAGCTTGGAGATGTCGGCGATGAGCGACTGGATGTCGGAGCGCTCGGCCTTGCCGGAGCGGCTCAGGGCGGTCAACTCGGTGTGCTTGGCCCAGATCTGCTCGCGCAGCTCGTAGAGCTTGGCGTGGTGCTTGTCGATGATCTTGCTGACGGCTTCGCGCTTCTCCGGGGTCAGGGCCGGATCGGCCGCGGGACCGCGCCCGGCCTTGGGGGCGGCGATGGCCAGGGCTGACAGGGAGACCAGGGCCAGGACGGTGATGGTGGCGATGATGCGCTTCTTCATGATGCAATCCTCCGAAAGTTGTTGGCCCTTCTGGTGCGAGCAGGGGCTTTAGCGGGGCTCGCCGGGCGGCGCTCCGCTCGGTGTTGCCTAGGGCTAAGCATGTGCCGTGCCAGGGCGTGTAGTCAGTATTTCCAGGGTCTTATGGATTCGGGACGGCCCGGCTTGTGCACCCTGTTGCACAGGCGTTGCACAAAAAGCCTTGCGCCCCGGCTGCACAAGAGGCTGCACATGCCCTTGGCCCTGGGCCGCGCGCCAGGTGTGGGGGCTGGCTGAGGGGGCTAAACCCGAGGTCCCGGTCCGGAGCCGCTATTCTCCAACCACTGGTCCAGGCCGCACAGGCCGCAGTCGTTGCAGCCGCCCTTGGGGCAGCCGGGGCTGGACAGGGCGCGTCCGGCGCGCTGCCATTCGCGCCACAGGCTGGCGCGCGAAACACCCGTATCGATGACCTCCCAGGGGAACACCTCGTGTTCCTCCCGCTCCCGGTCAAGGATCTGCGCGGCCTGATCCGCCCAGAGGCGCATGGCCTTTTTCCAGCCGCCCTGGCTCGCAGCCAGCTGTACCAGCTCAAAGGCCTCCGCGTCGCCGCGCGCCAGCACGCCCTGGAGCCGGGCCTGGAAGGGCGCGTCCACCTGCACGGCCACCCCGCGCAGGTTTTTGGCCATGCCCTTGAGCCGCTTCTGTGCGGCGATGAGCGCCTCCTCTGAGGCCATCGGGGCCCACTGCATGGGGGTCCAGGGCTTGGGCACCAGCGAGCTGGCGCCGAGGGTGATGCGCATGAACTCGCTGGTCTTCCTGCCGTGGCCCTGGTCGCGCGCGGCCATGACCCGGCCCAGGAAGCCTTCCAGTTCGTCATAGTCCCCGGGCCCTTCCCAGGGCCAGCCCAGGATGAGGTACACGCGCAGATGGTTGACGCCGAGGCGTGCGGCGCGCTCCACCGCAGCTAGGAAGACCTCCGCGTCGAGTTTCTTGTTGGCGGCCTGGCGCAGGCGCTCGCTGGGGCCTTCCAGGGCCAGGGTCACGGTGCGGATGCCGCACTCGCGCAGGAAGCCGAGCAGCTCCTCGGTGAGTCCGTCGGCCCGCAGGGACGACAGGGAAAATTTGGTCTTGCGGGCACCCAGCCAGCGCAGGAAGGGCAAAAGGTCCGGCCAGTCCGTAAGCGCCGTGCCCACCAGCCCGACCTTGGGCGGCGCTTCGCGCTCCACGATTTCCTGCAGGTCCTCAATGCGCGCATGGCGCGGCGGCCGGTAGACAAAGCCCGCGGCGCAGAAGCGGCAGGCGTGCGGGCAGCCGCGGTTGATCTCCAGCAGCAGGGCGTCCTGCACGGCCGAGGCATGTCCTGTGAAGCAGGAATAGGCGGGCGCGCCGAGCAGCCCGCCGCCGCCGGGATCGATGGCCACGGCCCGGCGCACCGGGGTTTTGGAGCGTCCGGGCACGTATATCCCGGGCATGTCCTTGGCGGATTCCAGGAAGTCCTGCTTGGAGACGCCGTCAAACACGGCGCGCTTGAGCGCCAGGCAGAAGTCGAGCAGGCCGGCCTCGGCCTCGCCCACGAAAAAGGCATCGGCCAGCGGGCTGAGCGGTGCGGGATTGAGGAAGGCGATGGGGCCGCCCACGAGCACCAGCGGATAGTCCGGGCGTTCCGCCCTGGTGGACGGAACGCCCGCGGAGACGAGCGCCCTGAGGAAGGGGAGGAAGTCCTCCTCGAACGAGATGCTCGCCGCCATCAAGGGGAAGAGTCTGAGGTCCCTCTGACTGTCCGCCGAGACGGGCGCATCGAAGCCCTTGCCGAGGAAGAAGCGTTCCACGGCGATCTCCGGTCTGGCTGCCAGCAGGCGGTATACCGCCTGCCAGCCCAGGGCCGAGAGGCCCAGTCCTTCGTCTCCGGGCACCAAGAGGGCCGCAGGGAGTCGGCCGCCGTGGTCCGGTGGCGCAGGCCTGGACGTTCCGGGCCGGGCTGCGGGCCGGCGCTCTTGATGGCGCTGGCCCCCCGCCCCGGAAGGGCGTTTCATGCGCGCTCCTAGTCCGCGTTCTTGCGGATGTAGGCCGGGGTATCCAGTTCGTCGTCCTCGAACAGGAAGTCCTCCTCGCCGGGGGCACCCATGGCCCGAAGCGCCGTGCGCTGGGACTGGGCCTGGGTCTGCTCGGCCTGGGCCGGGGCAGCCGCGCCGAAGCGCACAAAGGCCGGGACCTCGCGGTTGTTGCCGGCGATGACGCTACTGATGGTGTTGCGACGGCCCGGACGCGGAGACAGGCTCTGCACCGGCAGCAGGATGGGCCGGATGCCGCCTGCCAGTTCGGGCTTGGGCGCGGTCTCGCGCTGTTCGATGTTGGTGGCGATGACCGTGACGCAGAGCTCGTCGCCCAGGCTG
>JANXYI010000115.1 GCA_025350085.1 Deltaproteobacteria bacterium | reverse complement strand
CCCTTCATCCTGCCCGGCACCTGCCTCATCCTCGTGGCCCTGTTCCGGATGCAGAAGCACGGCACCGAGCAGATCGGCAAGGTCTTCGGGCCGCTCATGATCCTCTGGTTCGGGGTCATCGCGGCACTTGGCGTGAACGCTATCCTGGCCCGGCCGGAGATTTTGGCCTCGGTGAACCCGGTCTTTGCCTACCGCTTCTTTGTGGAGAACCATCTGCACGGCATGGTGGTGCTGGGCTCGGTGGTGCTGTGCATCACCGGCGGCGAGGCGCTCTACGCCGACATGGGCCACTTCGGCCCCCGGCCCATCCGCCTGTCCTGGTACGCCCTGGTCCTGCCGTCGCTGCTGCTCAATTATTTCGGCCAGGGCGCGCTGCTGCTCGACCGGCCGGACATGGCCTTCAACCCCTTCTACGCCCTGGTGCCGGAGGTCATGCTCTATCCCATGGTCGCCCTGGCCACCATGGCCACGGTCATCGCCTCCCAGGCCATGATCTCCGGGGTGTATTCGCTGACCCAGCAGGCCGTGCAGCTCGGCTATTGCCCGCGCATCCACATCGTGAACACCTCGGCCGAGACCAAGGGCCAGATCTACCTGCCGGGCGTGAACAACGCCATGATGGTGGCCTGCATCGGCCTGGTGCTGGCCTTCAAGAGCTCCAGCGGCCTGGCCGGGGCCTACGGCATCGCCGTGACCGCCACCATGGGCATCACCTCAATCATCTATTTCTACGTGGTGCACACCCTGTGGCGCTGGCCGTACTGGAAGACCATCCCGCTCATCGCCCTGTTCCTGGCCTTCGACGTGACCTACCTGGGCGCGAACCTGCTCAAGGTCCTGGACGGCGGCTGGTTCACCCTCACCGTGGCCGGGGCCATCATGCTGGCCATGCTCACCTGGCGCGACGGCAAGCAGGCCCTGGGCAAGCAGTTCGCGGCCATGAGCCTGCCCATGGACCTGTTCCTGGACAGCCTGGTGGCCACCAGCCGCCCCTTGCGCATCCCCGGCACCGGCGTGTTCATGTCCGTGTCCAGCACGGGCACGCCCATCACGCTGCTCCACCACTACAAGCACAACAAGGTGCTGCACGAGCAGGTCCTGCTCTTGTCCATCATCTCGGCCGAGATGCCCTTTGTCCTCCGGAGCTCGCGGCTGGAGGTGACCAGCCTGGGCCACGGCTTCTTCCGCATCATCGCGCGCTACGGCTTCATGCAGACCCCCAGCGTGCCCGAGATTCTGGGCCTGGCCAAGGCCCACGGCCTTGACATTCAGATGCAGAGCACCACCTTCTACCTGGGACGCGAGACCCTGCTCACAGGGGGGCAGAGCAGGATGGCCGCCTGGCGCAAGTCGCTGTTTGCCTACATGTCGCGCAACGCCTGGAATGCCACGACCTTCTTCGGCATCCCGCCGGGGCGCGTGGTGGAGCTGGGCAGCCAGGTGGAGCTCTAGGATTTCCGCGTGCCCGTCCCCTGCGGGGGGTTTTCAAACCCCGCCAGGTAGGATAGAACAGACCTCAGCAAACCCTTGGAGGCCATCATGCTTGGCGAACTGCTTCAGCCCATGCACCTGCTTCTGATTCTCGTCATTGCCCTGCTGCTTTTCGGCCCGGGCAAACTGCCGCAGATCGCGGCCAACCTTGGCAAAAGCATCCGCGAGTTCAAGGGCGCCCTGACCACCCAGGAAGAGGTCGTCGTGGCCCCGCCCGCCCAGCAGCCTGCCCCGGCCCAGCCTGCCCAGGCCCAGGCGCAGCCTGTCCAGCCCCAGGCCGCCCAGGCCCAGGCCGAGGCCCTCAAGCAGGAGCAGAAGAGCTCCTAGTGGCGGCACGTAACCCTGAGACGCACACCACGCAGGGTGTTCCGGTCCGGCCCGTCCGGACCGGAGCCCTGTGCCAGAATGTAGTCGCCCTTTGAGCCCCCGGCGGTAGCGTGGATCTGGCCCGATATCTTTCCACCTACGGCTATCTGGCGCTTTTCATCGGCACCTTCCTGGAAGGGGAGACCATCCTCATCATCGCCGGGTTCGTCGCGGCGACCACCGGGCACCTGTCCCTGCCCCTGTGCATCCTGGCGGCCTTTCTGGGCAGCTTTGCCGGGGACCAGACGGCCTTCTACATCGGCCGCTACAACAAGCGCCTGCTGGAGACCAAGCTCAAGAAGTGGGAGTGCCGCATCGAGAAGGTGCACCGGCTTCTGGAGAAGCACCAGGTATTGGTGCTGATCTCCTTCCGCTTCTTCTACGGCTTCCGCAACATCACGCCCTTTGCCGTGGGCACCACGAACATCTCGCCCTGGCGCTTCTTCTCCCTGAACGGCATCGGCGCGGCCGTCTGGGCCATATCCTTCGGCTTGGGGGGCTTCTATCTTGGCGACGTGCTGGAGCGCTTCCTCCAGGCGGCCAAGTGGTGGGTGGCCGGGGGCCTGTTCGGGGTCGTGGCGCTGATCTGGCTTATCAAGACCATCCGCGCCCGCCTGCGTCCCCCGGTCTGTTGACCGGCCTTCAGGGCCTGCGGACGCGCGTGATAAGCTCTGGCGGCAGGTTGACGGAGAGCGCCGCC
>JANXYI010000111.1 GCA_025350085.1 Deltaproteobacteria bacterium | reverse complement strand
CATCATCTTGTTCATCTGCTCGAAATTCTTGAGCAGCGCGCCGACCTCGGCCACGCTGACGCCCGAGCCCTTGGCCACGCGGGCGCGGCGGCTCTGGCTGAGCAGCTTCGGCTCCTGGCGCTCCTTTTTGGTCATGGAGTTGATGATGGCCTCGGAACGGCTGATCTCCTTCTCCGGCACCTGCATGTCGCCGAGCTTCTTCATCATGCCGCCCATGCCCGGCACCATCTTGAGGATGCTCTCCAAGGACCCGATCTTGCGCATGCGGCGCATCTGGGTCAAAAAGTCCTCGAGGTCGAACTTGGCCTGCTGCATCTTGGCGGCAAGCTTCTCGGCCTCCTCCTGCTCCATGCTGCCCTGGGCCTTCTCGATGAGCGTCATGACGTCGCCCATGCCGAGAATCCGGCTCGCCGCACGGTCCGGGTGGAAGATCTCCAGGTCCGAGAGCTTCTCGCCCAGGCCCACGAACTTGAGCGCCTTGCCGGTCACGCTCTTGATGGACAGGGCCGCCCCGCCGCGCGCGTCGCCGTCCATCTTGGTCAGCACCACGCCCGTGATGTCCAGGCGCTCGTTGAAGGCCCCGGCCACGGTCACGGCGTCCTGGCCGGTCATGGCGTCGGCCACGAACAGTATCTCCTGCGGCGCGCAGCTCGCCTTGATGGCGGACAACTCCTCCATCAGCGGCTCGTCCAGGTGCAGGCGCCCGGCCGTGTCAAAGAGGATGGCGTCGCACCCGGCCTCGGCCGCCTTTTTGATGGCATCGGCGCAGATGTCCACAGGACGCATGTCCGTGGTGCTGGGGTACGCGGGCACGCCCAGCTGCTTGGCCAGCACGTGCAGCTGCTCGATGGCCGCCGGGCGGTAGACGTCGGCCGGGACCAGGTAAGGCTTGAGCTTGTACTTGGACCTGAGCAGGTTGGCCAGCTTGGCCGCGGTGGTGGTCTTGCCCGAGCCCTGCAGGCCGACCAGCATGATCTTGACCGGCTTGCTCCGCAGGTCCAGGCCCTTCTGCTCGCCGCCGAGCAGCTCCACCAGCTCGTCGTGCACGATCTTGACCAGCTGCTGCCCGGGCGTCAGGCTCTTGAGGACGTCAGCGCCCAGCGCCTTGTCGCGCACCCGGTCCGTGAAGTCCTTGACAACCTTGAAGTTGACGTCAGCCTCGAGCAGCGCCAGACGCACCTCGCGCAGGCCGTCCTGGATGTTTTTCTCATCCAGACGGGCCTGGCCGCGCATCTTGCGGAAGGCTTCTGAGAGGCGGTCAGTCAGGCTGTCGAACACTTGTGATAACTCCAGCGCGTAGGCTTCGGGCAAAACATTCCCGCACCGGCTGCCCCGTAAGGGACGGCGCGGTACGGCCGAAAAAAGAGCCTGTGTGTTACATAAGCAGGCAGTCGGCGTCAAGGGGACAGTGGCGAGCCTCCGGCGGCCAGAGGCGCTGCCCCTATCGATGCTGCCGACAGCCGTAAGATTCGCGCAGGACCGCTCATCATAACGGCTGACGCGGCCCCCGCTGGGGGAAATGATTTCCCCCAGACCCCCATTAAGCCGAAAGGGCTGGGCCAGGTTCCTCCTGGACCAGCCCTTTCGGCGCAACGGGGATTCCAAAGGGCCTCAGGCCCTTTGGCCGCCGGAGGCTATTCTCTTCTCTTCGCTCCCTCTACCCCTCCTGGGCCACGGGGCGCCTGGTGAAGCGGGTCAGGACCGCGGCGGTGACGAGCAGCGCGGCCGCGATGTAGTAGGCCAGCTGGTAGCTGCCCGTGGTGTCGGCGATGCGCCCGGCCAGAAGCGGTCCGAACATGCCGCCCACGCCCCAGGCGGTGAACAGGATGCCGTAATTCAGCCCGAAGTTCTTGGCGCCCCAGAAGTCGCCGGTGGTGGCCGGGAACAGCGCCAGGCAGGCCCCGTAGCTGAAGCCCACCACGCCCGAGCCCAGGAAGAAGCCGAGCATGCCGTCCAGGCCGGGGAAGGCGAGCATCACGGCGGCCTGGGTCAGGCAGACCACGGCCAGGGTGCGGATGCGCCCGAACTTGTCGGACAAAAACCCGGCCATGAGGCGGCCGGAGGCGTTGAACACGGCCATGGTGGCCACGAGCATGAAGCCGGTCTGCACTAGGCCGCCGGTCTGCACGGCGATGATCTTGGCCAGGTGGCCGATGATCATGAGCCCAGCCAGGGCGGTGAAGGTGAATTCGATGTACAAGAGGTAGAAGGCGCGCGTGCCGAGCATCTCGCGCCAGTCGGGGCTGTGGACTGCGGGCGCGGCGGCCGCCCCGGCAACCACGACCGGCACGGGCGGGTTGACGATGAAGCGCGTCAGGACGAGGGTGACGATGGTGAAGGCGATGCCCAGGATGCGGAAGGCCCCGTTCACGCCGTACAGGCCCAGCAGGTACGTGGTGAGCGGCGCGATGTACACCGGGGCCAGGCCAAAGCCGCTGACCACGATGCCGGTGATCATGCCCTTTTTCTCCGGCGGGAACCACTTGATGGCCGCAGGCGTGGCCGCCGCGTAGCCCAGGCCGAAGCCCGACCCGGCCATGAGCCCGAAGCCCAGCAGCACGGGCAGCATGTTGCCCGGCCCGGCAAAGCTCGACACCACCATCCCGGCCCCGGTGAGGATGGCCCCGGCCGTGGCCGCCACGCGCGGTCCCAGGCGGTCCTGCAGGCGCCCGGCAGGCACCATCATCACCGCGAACACGCCGATGGCCAGCATGTAGGGCAGGCTGGCCTCGGTCTTGGTCAGGCCCCAGCCGCCCGCCCCGATGGCCTCGGTCATCTGCTTGGCAAAGACGCTCCAGGCATAGAGCACACCCAGGGCCAGATTCAGGCCCAGGCCGGAAAAAGCGACGATCCAGCCCCTGTTGCCATGGCCCTGGGTCTTTGGCTGGTCCTTTTGCGTATCGTTCACAGGCGCTCCTTGTGCGGTCATGGGGTTTCGGGCGCCCGTTTCCGGGCCGGTTTGCACAAACGCCCTCGGGATACACCCTGCGGACGCCCGGCTTCCGGCGGAATCGGTGAATGGCTGGGAAAAAATGGTCAGCGGCAGGAAAGCTAGGGTGTCTGGCAGCGCGGACAGAAGGTGCTGGTGCGGCCCGCCACGCGCAGGGACTGCATGATTGTCCCGCAGGTGAGGCAGCCCTGCCCGCCCCGGCCATAGGCCTGGAAAAAGTTCTGGAAGGCCCCGGCATTGCCCTGAGCGTCGCGGTAGTCGCGGATGGAGCTGCCGTTCTCGGCAATGGCCTGGATGAGCACGGCCTGGATGGCGGCAAAGAGCACGGCGCGGCAGCCGGGACCCAGGGTCGCGGCCACGGCGTCGGGCCGGATGCCTGCGCGGAACAGGGCCTCGTCGGCGTAGATGTTGCCGATGCCCGCGATGACGCCCTGGTCGAGCAGCAGCGCCTTGATGCGCGCACGGCTGGGCCTGCCGCCCGGAGCCAGGCAGGCCCGGAAGTCCTGGACAGTCATGGTCAGCGGCTCCGGGCCGAGGTTCTGGTAGAAGTGCCAGTGGTTGATGTCGCCCGGCGCAAAGGCGTGCATGCGGCCGAAGCGCCGCACGTCGGAGAACACCAGGCGCACGGGGCCCTCGTCAGAAGAGTAGGCGGACAGGGTGAGCACCACGCGCGGGCGCTTGGGTTCCTGGCCAGTGGAAATCGCCAGCACGCGGCCGGTCATGCGCAGGTGCACCGCGACGGTGCCGCCGTCCTTGCCGCCAGCGGCCTGCAGATGCAGCAGGAGCAGCTTGCCGCGCCGGGCCACCCGGGCAATGCGCCGTCCCAGGACCAGCTCGCGGAAAGCGTCCACCCCCGGCTCCACGGCGCTGGCGTCGAACACGTCCACGGCCTGGATGAGCCGGCTCTCCACCTCGGGCGCCAGGGTGCGGGCGATGGTCTCGATCTCGGGCAGTTCGGGCATGGCTACTGGCCGCCTGTGATTGCGGGGTACGGGATCCCCTGTTGACCAAGCGGCCCCAGGTCCACGGTGTAGCAGTCCGGGCCGCGCCGGATGTCGAGCAGCAGGTTCTTCTTCTCGCGAAAAGCCTCGCTGCCCGCCACATGCATGGTGGAAAGCGAACGCAGGCGGTAGCCGCCCACGCGCGTGACCACGTCGCCGGGCCGGAGTCCCGCGCCCTCGGCCCTGGAGCCACGCGCCACCGCGCTGACCACGTATTCGAAGCCCTCGCCAAAGGGCCGCGCGGTGAGCGTCATGCCCATGCGGCTCTCGAAGCTCTCCGGACAGTACACGCGCAGGTGGGCGTCGCTCTCGTCGAGATCCTGGCCGCGCCAGGGCGAGATGAGCAGGATCTGCGCGCCAGGGTCGAGCGCGGCCAGGCGCCGGGCAATGCCCAGGCCGCCCTCCACGTGAGCAATGCCCGCCAACACCACAACGGGCCGCCCGAAGGCCCGGCGCGCGCGCGCGGCCTGCTCGGCCATGGCGCTGTCCCAGACGCTCTGGATGAGCAGGAAACGCGCCAGCTGCCGGGGATCGGCCGCGTTGCGGCCGTCAGGATGTCCGCTCATCACTTCGCGCAGGAAGGCCTCCTGCTCCGTTGCGGGCGCGATGATGCGCGTGGGCAGCTGGGCGCGGTCCTCGGGCGAGAGCGCGGCCACCGGATCTCCTGCCGTGGCGTTCTGCGTGGCCGCGGCCGAGAGCCTGCGTATGACGCCCGGCGGCACGTTGAGGCCAACCAGGGGCAGCTGCCAGTCGCGGCTGGCCCGCAGCACGGGCAGATATCGGGCAAAGGGGTGGCCCCAGTTGGTCTTCCAGTCCAGGCGCTGCTCCAGGTCCTCAGGCGTGATTTTACCGTCCGAGAACTCCTTCAGCACCGGGTTGAGACTGGCCGGGGCCATCTCCAGGCCAACCACAGGGGGATTTTTCCCGTGGGCCAGCAGCGTGAGGATGCGCGCCTCGGCCTCGTGGTCGCAGGGGTTGCCGTGGCTCTCGCCCACCAGGACGTAGGCGGCCGTGGCCGCGCGCGCGCGCAGGCCCTCGGCCGAGAGACGGTCGCCGGTGGCATTCATGAACTCGCCTGCTGCGGGCAGGAAGCTCACGGCCATCTTTTCATGGGTGGGCGCGGGCCGGGCGCAGGCGGTGAACGCCAGCAGCGTCAGCAGGAGGACAAAAAACGCGCCCCGGCCCCTGCGAAAAGCAGGAACCAGGGCGCGGTGCATTGACGGAAGGGGCATCAAGCCTCCAGCGTGGGCCAGCCGGTTGCCGGGCTAGTCCCAGGTGCGCTTGTCCTCGATGGGCCGGATCTGCGGGGGCAGGGTTCCGGGGGCCAGGATCTTCAGCGTGGGGCGCAGCTTGATCTTCTCGCGGAAGGTGTGCAGCAGCTCCTCCTCGCGCTTGAAGGCGCCGGACTCGATGGACAGGACCATCTCGTCGATGCCGCCGGGGTTGCTGACCTCGATCTGCCAG
>JANXYI010000099.1 GCA_025350085.1 Deltaproteobacteria bacterium | reverse complement strand
TGCTCGACACCCGACAGGCGAGTGGGGACTTCTGAGTGTCGGTGTGGGGGGTACTGCTATGCCGGGACGACTGAGTACCCGGCGTCTCTTCCTCCTACTGTACCAGTTTGTGACATTGTGGCAGCTAGGAAGGGACCAAGGGCTTCTTCTACTGGTTTCGTTTGTGCCCATAACAGGAATCGTTCTTGCCCTCTAGACAAGTAATGCCGTGTTGGTCGCATCATCATTTACGGAGCGCAGGACAACCCGGCCCAGCGCCCTATTCGTGGCTCTAGGACGCATCCTAAGCGTGGGGAGATGTGCCGGTGTCACCCTTGGGCGTTCACGCCGTCAGAGCGCAGGAATTGAACGTTTCCGGAGGGTACCGGGCTGGAATCGGCGGGAGGGGGCATAGGGGGGGAATTGGCGCGCGTCAACGTCGGGAAACCCCCGTACAATCACGACCCCAAAATTTCGATCCGGGGTTTACGCGGCGGGTGGAGCCCGAAAGGGGATAAATCAAAAGTGCGCCCGTGGTTGGGTGCGTCCGGTTTGCCCACGGCGCTGAGAGCCTACTTGTCCCCAACCGCTTTGAACAGGGGCACCACCTTGCCGCCTTCACGGAGCGAGTCCAGGTAGTTTGCCCAGGCGTCCATCATCTTCCGGCGCTCTGGCAGGTGTTGAGCGAAGTTGTAGCTGGCCTTGACCTTGTTCCGCTCTCCGTGGGCAAGCTGCCGCTCCACCACATCAGAGGGCCAGCCCTGTTCGTGAAGGATGGTGCTCGCCATTGAGCGGAAGCCGTGGCCCGTCATTTCCCCTCTCTCGTATCCCATGCGGCGCAGAGCGGCGAGAACCGCGTTTTCACTCATGGGCCGGGAGGCAGAGCGCCCACCTGGGAACACGTAGCGGCCTCTACCTGTGAGCGGATGCAGTTCACGGAGCACGTCCAAGGCTTGCTGAGAGAGCGGCACAATGTGCTTCTCCCGCATCTTCATGCGCTCGGCAGGGATGCGCCACTCCCCGGCCTCCATGTCGATTTCTGTCCATTCCGCATGGCGGAGTTCACCGGGGCGTACAAAGGTGAGTGGAGCCAGCCTGAGGGCGCAACGTGTCACAGGGGAGCCCCTGTAGGCGTCAATGGCCCGCAGAAGTTCCCCGATCTCTTTCGGTTCGTGGATGCTGGCAAAGTGGCGCTTGGCTGGTGGAGCGATTGCCCCGCGTAGGTCTGCCGTCACATCGCGTTCCGCCATGCCATTGGCAACCGCGTAGCGGAATATCTGCCCGCACTTCTGCAAGTTCCTGCGAGCGGTTTCCACTGCCCCACGAGCGGCAATGCGGCGAATGACTGCCAGGAGTTCGGGCGGGGTGATCTCTCGTATGGGCTTGTCACCAAGGTAGGGGAACACGTCCATGCGCAAGCGGGAAATGATCGTCTCCGCCGTGCTTGCCGTCCAGGTGTGCCGGAATTCCTTGAACCACTCCTCGGTTATCGCCTGGAAGGTTTCGCCTTGGGCGCGCTCGACGGCTTTCAAGGCTTGCTTGGCGGCGGAGGGGTCAATGCCCTTCACGCGATCGGCTTGAAGCCTGTCACGCTCGGCACGGGCAGCTTTGAGTGATACCTTCGGGTATGTTCCCACGGAGAGGCGCTTATAGCGCTTGGGGCCGATAAGGTACTTCCAGCGCCAGAGCTTGGAGCCATTGGGCAGTATCAGGAGGAACAGGCCCTCGCTGTCGTAAAGGGTGTACTGCTTTTCTCTGGGGGCGGCGTTCTTAACGGCGGCATCGGTCAGCTTCATTGGTATCACTTCCCGGTCTGAGGTGGTATCACCAGCCTGTGATACCAATGGTGATACCAACAAATTGGGGGATGTCAATGGACGTAAGGAGACCGCCCTAGACGCTAATCCGGGATGATTGTGCTGATATTGCTTGATTTTTAGACTGTGCTGGACGTGTCTGGATTATTGAAGGGCGGAGGGGGAGCCAATCGAACCCCCGGACGGTTGCCCGTCAGTGGTTTTCAAGACCACCGCCTTGAGCCGCTCGGCCACCCCTCCGTCCGGCCCCGGCAGCAGGCGCGAAAAGGCCAGCGTCAGGAGCGTGAGGGACGTTGCCAAATGCGCGCGGGCAAGTCAATGCGGCCTGCCAGCGGCCGCCCCGCAAGGCAGGATATTCCATTGCTATTCCTCCTGGATTTTGATGGAATACGACGGCGAGTAAAGTTCAGGCCAACACGGGCCGATGAGCAGGAAACGCACTGCGCCCGTCCGCACGGGGCTTATGTCGTGGAAACGCACAGTGTATCCGCACCTGGCACCAAGGAGCCGCTCATGAACGCAGCGCAGAAAAGCCTCCCCCCGGCCATCGCCATCTGGATCACCGGCGCGCTTGCCGCGGCCCTGGTGCTGGCGGCGCATTTCGCGGCCAACCTCTGGGTGGCCCTGGGGCTCTCCGCAGTCCTCGTGGCCCTGGCCGCGTATCTGGCCGCCAGCCAGGAGCCGGGCGCCGCGGGTCTGAAGGTCGGCGTCCTGAAGCTTTTGGCGCGCAAACGCGACTTCCTCTACGACGAGGTGAACACCTGGCGTCCCCTGGGCGAACTCCCGGCCCTGGTGGCCGAGTTGATAGAGTTCAACATGCAGCGCCGCGAGTTCTACCGGGGCGCGGTGAAGGGCGTGGGCACGCCGTTTCTGCTCTGCGACGCGGACGGGCTGATCACCCACGTGAGCGCCAGCATGCTCAACATGCTCAGCAAGGCCGAGAAGGACGTCGCGGGCAAGACCGTGTCCGAGGCCTTCTACAACACCAAGGGCTCCGCCATCACCGAGAAGTGCATGTCCACCATGAGCAACATGGCCGAGGAGCAGACCCTGAAGCTCTGGGACGGCCGCAGCATGGCGGTCTTCGCCTACGTGAACTGCATCCTGGACATCAAGGGCAAGGTCATCGGCGCGGTGGTCTGCCTGGCCGATCTGACCAAGACCAAGGAGCAGCAGGCGGTGCTCATGCAGCAGCAGGCCCAGATGGTCCAGGTGGGCAACTCCATCAACGACCTGGCCCAGCACGTGGCCTCGGCCTCGGAGGAGCTCTCCGCCTCGGCCGACGAGCAGGCGCGCGGCGCCCAGCGCCAGAAGGCCCAGACCGAGTCCGTGTCCACCGCCATGGAGGAGATGACCGCCACCGTGCTTGAGGTGGCCCAGAACGCCTCCCAGTCCTCCGAGGCCGCGGCCACGGCAAGCCAAGCCGCCACCGACGGCGTGCAGCTCGTGCGCCAGAGCGTCGCGGGCATCAACCAGGTGGCCGACTCCTCGCGCAAGCTGGCCCAGGTGCTGGGGCAGCTGGACAACCAGGCCGCGGAGATCGACCGCATCATCAACGTCATCAACGACATCGCCGACCAGACCAACCTGCTGGCGCTGAACGCCGCCATCGAGGCCGCGCGCGCGGGCGATGCAGGCCGCGGGTTCGCCGTGGTGGCCGACGAGGTGCGCAAGCTCGCGGAGAAGACCATGACCGCCACCAAGGAGGTCGAGAACTCCATCCGCGAGATCCAGGAGCGCTCCCAGAACGCCGTGACCACCATGCGCGAGACCGAGCGCCAGGTGGAGGTCAGCACGGATCTGTCCAACCGCACCGGCCAGGCGCTTGAAGAGATCATGCAGCGCATCGACGACGTGAACGCGCGCGTGACCCAGATCGCCACCGCGGCCGAGGAGCAGTCCGCCGCGGCCGAGGAGATCAACCGCAACATCGAGGACATCGCGGGCATCGCCAAGGAGACCGAGGAGGGCGCCGGGCAGGCCGCCAGCGCCACACGCGAACTGGCCGAGCTGTCCCAGACCCTGCTGCAGATGTCCATGAGCTTCACCGCCACCAAGGCCGACGCCAGCAAGCTGCGCGCCTCAAAGGGTCAGATGAAGGGCATCCTGCCCAAGATCATGCTCGACTTCGTCAAGGTCAAGTTCGGCGAGGGGGTGCAGGCCAAGGTCTCGGCGGAGCTGGGCAATCCGGTGTTCCTGGCCGACCAGGGCTACCCCGACCAGGTGCTGGGGCAGATGGCCGACGCCGTGGCCAGGGAGTCCGGCAAGGACGTGAAGAGCGTGTTCGTGGACCTGGGCAAGTACACCATCGGCCAGTTCTACAAGATGTACAGGCAGTACTTCAAGGCCAAGACCCTGAAGGAATTCCTCCTGACCATGAACGAGACCCACGCCAACCTGACCAAGGCCAACCCCGGCATCCAGCCGCCCAGGTTCAGCTATGAGGAGCGCGGCAACAAGCTGACCATGATCTACAAGTCCAAGCGCGGCTACCACCAGTACTTCGAGGGCATCCTGCGCGGCGCGGCCGAGCACTACAAGACCCCGGTGGACATCACCGTGCAGGTGCAGGACCCCGAGACCGCCCGGGCCGAGATCCTCTTCCGCTAAGAGCTTCCATCGCCCACGAAGAAGCCCCCGGCTCTCAGCAGAGGACCGGGGGCTTTGTTGTTGGGGGAAGCGGCTACTGGCAGCGCATCGCGCGCCGGCGCCTGAGCTTGTACCAGACGTACCAGGCCAGGGCCGCAGCCAGCAGGATCACGATGAGCGCGTCGAAGTGGTGGCGGTAGGTCTGCACCAATCCCCAGTTCTCGCGCAGCTTGTAGCCGCAGCCGAGCAAAAATCCGTTCCAAAGCGTGGCGCCCGTGGTGGTGGCGATGGCGAACGGCCAGAAGCGCATCTTGCCGATGCCCGCGGGGATGGACACCAGGTGCCGCACCACCGGGATGAACCGGCAGGCAAAGAGCGTCAGCGCGCCGCCCCGGCGGTGGAAGAAGCGTTCGGTCAGCTCCAGGTCGTGCACGTCCAGCAGCAGGTAGCGGCCGACACTGAGCACAAAGGGCCGCCCGCCATAGTAGCCCATGAGGTAGGACAGGTACGAGCCCAGGAAGGAGCCTGCGCTGGTGGCCAAAATGGCCTGGGTGAGGCCCCATTTGCCGTCGGCCACCAGGAAGCCCACAAAGGGCATCACGGCCTCGCTGGGCACGGGCGCGATCATGCTCTCCAGGGCCATGAGCAGGGCCGCGCCCGCATAGCCGGTGGAGTCCAGGACGCGGATGGCGAATTCCGAAATGACTTCCGTGAGCACGGCGAACCTCCGGCCGGACGATGACAGCGGGCAATAATGTCAGCCGCCTTTATCCTGCCTCGCGGCGCAGGGCAAGGGGACGGGCGGACGTCCGGAAGGGACCCGCGGCCGAATCCATTGTCTGCCTCGGGTTATACTGCCGCGAAGCCCAGGGCCAGGCCCGCGGCGCGGCTGGCCGGGTTGGTGCGCAGGCGCGACCAGTAGAGGTTCTGCGCGGCCCAGAGGTCCGGCTCGGCGCCCACCGAGGCCGCGCGCTCCAGGATGCCCCGCACCGAGGCAAAGTCCGGGGAAGGGACGCTGAGCAGATCCATCAGGGCCTCGCCCACGCGTTGGGCCAACAGGGCGCGCTCCGGGTGGGCCTGGCCCAGCTCCTTCAAAAAATCAAGGAAGTCCCGGGACGGCACCACCTCGCCCATGATCCACTGCCAGCACAGCGCCGACCAGAGCCGACCCCAGCGCTCGGCAGCGGTCTGGGTGGTCTGGGCCTCGCGGTAGGGCAGGAACAGGTGCGCGCCCTGGGCCGCCTCGGCGTTCTGCTGCGCCCAGGAGTCGGCCTCGGCCCGGCGGACCCAGGCCAGGGCCAGGGCCTGGCGCTTGCCCCAGGCGAGGTACGAGGCCGGGACGCACTTGGCCGTGTGCCTGGCCCCGCCGTGTTGCTCCACCTGCACGCACCCGGCCAGCGGGCCGCCGCCGTTGGTGCGCTCCCAGTGCCAGTCGCAGACATCGCTGCCGGACTCCCGCGCCCAGGTGACGCTTGCCGTGCCGTTCAGCTCGCCCGAGGCCGCGGTCTTGCGCACACTGACCTCCACGCCGAGCCCGGGCCAGGAGACCGTCGCGCTGCCGCCGGGCCGGGGCACCCGGCCCTCGGCCCAGAGGCCCACCAGGGCCTGGGCCAGGATGCTCTCCATGGTCTCGCGCCGGGGGCGGATCTCGCGGGTCCAGAGGTCGTGCCCGCTGCCCACGGCCGGGTCATTGGAGCTGGCCTTGCCGATGTGCGAGAGCAGCAGCGGCTCCAGGTCGTCCAGGCCGGTGCGCTGGGCCAGGCCCATGGCGCGCAGGGCAAAGGTCAGGGCGTTCATGGGCTCGATGCGGCCCAGGTCGTCGAAGAACCAGGCGCAGCTGGCAAAGGACGAGAGCGCCCATTTCTGCATGGCGAGCAGCTTCCAGGCCGTGTCGCGCCTGGCCGGGGTCAGGCCCTTCTTGAACCGGGCGCGCTCAAAGGCCGCGGCCTCGGTCAGGCCCGAGAGCACGCGGCCGTACTGCACCACCGCCTCCTCGGGGTCCTGGAACAGGGTGGCGCCGAGGTCCTGGTAGTGGCGGTCCATGCGCGCCTTGACCGCGCGCAGTCCGTCGCGCAGGGGGCCGCGCCAGCGCTGGTTCCAGCCGGGCTTGTGCTCGGTGGCGCAGCCGCAGTCCGAGCGCCAGCGCTCCACGCCGTGGGCGCAGCTCCAGGAGGAGTTCTCGTGGATGCGCGCGCGGCGTTTGGGCGGGTTCTCGGCCAGATACGCCGCGTAGTTGGTCAGGCGCACGCCGGCGACAAAGTTCCTGGCCTGGGACAGGGCATGGGCCAGGGCCATCTCGCCGAACTTGAAGTGGTGGCCGTACGTTTCCCCGTCTGTCGCCAGGGCCAGCAGGCCCTGCTCCCGGGCCAGGCCGGAGAGCCGGTCCCAGAAATAGTCGCCGTGGCGCAAGAGTCCCTCAAAGGCCACGGCCTGGGACAAGGGGCCGTCGTAGAAGTACACCGCGATGCTGCGGCCTTCGGGCAGTTCCACGAGGTAGGGCTCGCGGATGTCCAGGTTGCCTTCATTGGCCGGAGACCAGTTGCTTTGGCCGATGTCCGCCACCTCGCGCGCCTGGCGCGGGGCCAGGATGGTGAAGCGGACCCCGGCCTGGGCCAGGAGTTCCAGGGTGCGCGTGTCCACCGCGGCCTCGGACAGCCACAGGCCCTCGGCGGGCCGCTTGAAGCGCGCCTCGAAGTCGGCCAGGGCCCAGGCGATCTCGGCGCGCTTCTCCAGGTCCGTGGCCAGCGGCATGATGACGTGGTGGTAGATCTGGGCGATGGCGTTGCCGTGGCCCAGGCGAGTGAGGCTGGCACGGTCGCCTTCGAGCACCCGGGCATAGACCTCCGGGACCTGGTCCTGCATCCAGGTGAGCAGGGTGGGGCCGAAGTTGAAACTCATCCACTCGTAGCAGTTGACGATCTCGGTGATGCGGCCCGCTCCGTCCTGGCGCCTGGCCCAGGCCAGCGGCGCGTAGCTCTCATGGCAGATGCGTTCGTTCCAGTGCCGGGCCGGGGCCGCGCTGCCCTCGGGAAAGATGGTGTCCATCCAGGGGTCTTCCCGGGGCGGCTGGTAGAAATGCCCGTGGATGCACAGCTGCCTGCCGCCTTTCTGCCCGCCCTTCTGTCCGCCTTTCTGTCCGGCCATGCCGTCTCCCGCGCTTGAGGATACCGATGCTCCACCCCTATCCTGTGGGGCTGCGCCGGGCAAGTGCGGGCTTCGCGGCCCAGGTCGACAAACTCGCCAGGGCCGGGTATGGAGAAATATGCGCAAACCTGCGCGCGCAGTCGAGAAGGAGGCTCCCGTGGAGACATTCAAGGCCGTGCTCAAGACCCTGCTGTTCCCGTTGGTTCTGGCCGGGGTGTTCCTGGCGCTGGTTCTGGTACCCTTTGGCGATCTCGTGCCCATGGCCCTGGCCGCAGGCGGCGACAACCTGGGCCACGTGAGCCGCATCCAGGGCGCGGCCTTTGCCGAACAGGGGGGGGCGTTGCGCGAGCTCACCCTGAACGCGGCGGTGAAGCGCGAGGACATCCTCAGGACCGGGCCGGGCGCGCGCGTGGAGCTGACCATGCTCGACGAGACCAAATTGACCCTGGGCGCGGACACGGAGTTCATCCTGGAGCGCTACGACCTGGGCCGCCAGCAGGGCGCGGGCGCGGTGCTGCTCAAGCTGACCAAGGGCGCCTTCCGCCTGGCCACGGGCGAGCTCACCGCCCTGCGCGGCGGGCCGTTCGAAGTCGGCACCCCGCTCGGCACCATCGGCATACGCGGCACGGAATTCTGGGGCGGGTACATCACTGCGGAGTCGTTGAGCGTGATGCTCATTTCCGGCAAGGGCGTGTACGTTGTCAACGAGGCGGGCCGGTCGGAGATCGTGAATCCCGGCGATGGGGTGGAGCTGCGCTCCCGGCGCGAGCCGCCCTCGCACCCGATTTCCTGGAGCCCCGCCCTGAGGGCCAAGGCCTACCAGATGGTGGGCTTCGACTAGTCCAGCGTCTTCCTGTACCGCCGCATGCCCACGGTGATGACAAACACCAGGAAGAGCGCGATGGGCCAGACGTGGGTGAGGGATTCCAGCGCGCCGTTGCCCTTGAGCAGGATGCCGCGCACTAGGCGCAGGTAGTGCGTCAGCGGCAAGAGCGAGCCCACGGCCTGGGCCCAGTCCGGCATGCCCCGGAAGGGGAACATGAACCCGGACAAGAGCAGCGACGGCAGAAAGAAGAACACCGACATCTGCACGGCTTGAAGCTGGTTTTTGGCCACGGTGGACAGCGTCACCCCGACGCTTAGGTTGGCCGCGATGAACACCAGCGAGAGCACGAACACAGGCACGACGCTGCCGCGCAAAGGCACCCCGAACAGGAACCGCGCGGCCAGGATGATCAGCGTCATCTGGATGTAGCCCACCAGGATATACGGCACGATCTTGCCCAGCATGACCTCCAGCGGGCGCACCGGCGTGGACAGCAGGTTCTCCATGGTGCCGCGTTCCCGTTCGCGCGTGATGGCCAGCGAGGTGATCATGGTCAGGGTCAGCGTCAATATGACCCCCATGAGCCCGGGCACGATGTTGTACTGGGTCACGGCCTCGGGGTTGTACTCCGCGTGCACGCGCAGCTCAACCGGGGAGGCGCTCGGGGCGTAGCCCGCGGACGTTGGCAGGTCGCGCGCCAGGACCTGGCTGACCACCTCGCGCATGGCGGCCAGCGCCCCGCTGGTGGCGGCCGGGTCCGTGGCGTCGGCTTCCAGCAGCAGCACCGGCTGTTCCCCGCGCAAGAGCAGGCGCGAGAAGTCCTCGGGGATGGTCAGCACGAACTGCGCCCGGCCCTGTTTCAGTGCGCTGTCCGCGTCCGCGCGGCTGACCAGGTGCTCGGTGACGTGGAAATAGGTGCTGGTCTGCATTCCGGCCACGATGGAGCGGGCATACGGCGAGTTGTCGGCCGCGAGCACGGCCGTAGGCAAATGGCGCGGGTCGGAGTTGATGGCGTAGCCGAAGAGGATGAGCTGCATGAGCGGGATGCCGATCATCATGGCAAAGGTCACCCGGTCGCGGCGCATCTGAATGAACTCCTTGTAGACCATGGCCGCGAAGCGCCGGAAGCAGAACAGGTTGCTGTCCGCGTTCATGGCGTCACGTCCTGCTGGCTCTTGTGCCCGCGCATGAGGTGGATGAAGACCTCCTCCAGGCTGGTGCGGATG
>JANXYI010000447.1 GCA_025350085.1 Deltaproteobacteria bacterium | reverse complement strand
TTGAAGGTCGGGACCAGGACCGCGGCGTTGGTGATGAGGAAATTGGCGTAGCTGGCGGGCAGGCGCAAGCCGTCAAAGAAGAGCGGCGCGGGCATGGGCAGGCGGATGACCTCGGGCCGTGAGCCGTCCTCCAGCCGGGCGGACTGGAGGCGCTCGCGGTTCTCTTCCAGGATGGCGTGGTTGGCATCCGCCGGGTCCTGCTCCTGGCAGAGCACGAGGGTCGTGGGGTTCACGAAACGGCAGAAATCGTCCACATGGCCGTGGGTGTCGTCGCCCGCGATGCCCTTGCTCAGCCAGAGGGTGTTGCCGATGCCCATGCTCTGCGCGAACACGGCCTCGTAGTCGGCGCGGGTAAAGTCGGGGTTGCGCACCTGCACCAGCGGGTCCAGCAGGCACTCCTCGGTGGTGAGGAGTGTGCCGCGACCGTTCACGTCAATGGCCCCGCCTTCCAGCGTCACCAGGCGGCCCTGGTGCGTCACCGGGTGATACGCCAGGCCGAACTGGCGGGCGATGGCCTGCGGCACTGCCGCGTCGAGTTGAAAGTCCGGGTACTTGCTCCAGGCGTCAAAGCCGAAGCCCGAGACCGCGAGCTTGCCCTGCGTCTCGACGAAGCAGGGGCCGCAGTCGCGCATCCAGCCGCGGTCCGTGGGCAGGGTGAAGAAGTCCACGCGGCCGAGGTCCACCTGGGCCTTCTGGAGCTGCCTGCGGGCGCGGGACTCGACCTCGGCCGAACCCACCAGCACACGGGCGCGCTCGCTCCCCTCACTGTTCGCAATTTTGCGGAGGATCTCGGCAAAGGCCCAGGCCATGGGCTGGAATTTGCCCGGCCAGTCGCGCGGATTCTGGGGCCAGGTGATCCAGGTGGCGGCGTGGGGCTCCCACTCCGCGGGCAGGCGGACGTCCCTTTGAACGGGGTTCCGGGCCGCGCTCATGGCCGCCCTACTTTTTCGCTGCGGGCTTCTTTACCGCGGGCTTTTTGGCCTTAGCCGCAGGCTTCGTGGCTACGGCCTTTTTGGCCGAAGCTTTCTTGGCCGGGGCCTTCTTGACCTCAGGCTTGCTGGCCTTGGCCTTCTTGGCCAGGCGGTCCTGCAGGCCCTTGATCAGGATGGGCCAGACCACGGTGGCGTCGGAGTGGACCTCGGCGAACTGGCCGCCCTCGGCCGGGGGCACGAACTTGCCCCAGGAGATGCCCTCCTGGTAGGTGCAGCCGGACAGCCCGCCCCAGTGCACGGGCTCCGGGCAGATGCGGATGGCGTAGGTGAAGCGCCGCTCGGGCAGGTCACGCTCCAACCTTTGCCCCATGACATCGAAGAACGGGCCGATCTGCTGGGCCCAGTTGCGCGGCACCCCGCCGCCGATGGTGAAGATGGCCATCTTCTTGGCGCCGAACATCTTCTTGGAGTAGCTGAACAGGTCGAGGAACGGATTGAACTGGAAGGGCAGGGCCTCGGGGCCCTTCTCGCCCAGCAAATGACCGAAGTCCTTGGCCAGGATGGAGCAGGCCACGTCCAGCGCCAGTTCGGAGTCCGTGAAGGCCGGAATGTACACGGGCACGCCCTTCTTGTAGGCGCTCTTCAAAATTCCGGGGCCGTTGTACTTCTCGGACAAATGCTTGCCGATGGCCCGGCAGATGAGCTCGCTTGACAGGTGCGTGACCTTGTCCACGTCCATGAGCTGGTGCATGACCTCGCGGACCACCAGCTCGGCCTGGGCGAAGTTGGCCTCGGGCTCCAGGGTGTCGTAGACGCGGTTGTACCCGGCGTCGAACAGGGCCTTGTCGTTCATGCGCGCGGGCTCGTACTTGAAGTGCTTGAGCCCGATGGACTCGATGAAGCCGTGGGCCATGAGCGCGCCCGTGGAGACCACCACGTCCAGCCAGCCCTCGTCGATCATCTTGATGAGCAGCTTGCTCTGCTTGGCCACGGTCATGGCGCCGGAAAAGGTGCCCACCACCACGCAGTCGGGGTCCAGGACCATGGCCTCCAGAACATCGAGCGCCTCGCCCAGGCTGCGGCCGCCAAAGGCCGTGCGGCCCATGGCCGTCAAGAGCTCGTCAAAGTCGCTGATCTTGTCCGGGTCGAGCGTGGAAAGCGCGGTGAGCTTGTCCTTGACGCCGTCGTGCAGGGTGCGCTTGATGGCCATGGGGAGTCCTTAAAAGTCCGGGGCTCCCGCTCCCTGTGCGGAAACGGGAGCCCCGGCCTTGGGTTCGTGCTAAGCGCGGCCTAGAAGATGAAGACGACCGCGGACACGGTGGTGGTCCACATGTTGGTCGTGCCCATGGCGGACACGGCGGCGGAGAAGGAGTCGATGATCTTGCCGCTCATGAGATACACCTCGCGGCGCTCGTCGTAGCCGATCTCGGGATCGAAATCCACGCCCAGCGTGGTGGCCAGCATGGTCGAGGCCAGGTCCTCGGCAAAGTCGCCCAGTTCCTTCTCCTCTTCGCCGAAGCTGTGGTGCTCGGAGATGTAGCCGTAGTGCTCCTTGTCGGCCGGAATGGCCATGCCCACGGCGGAACCGACCAGGCGGCCCTTCTCGTTGGTCTGGTTGCGGGCCATGACGCAGAAGGTGATCTGGCCGGGGTGCAGGGCTTTCACGCCCTCTTCCAGGCTCAAGAGTTCGCAGTTGGGCGGATAGATGCTGGAGACGTAGACCAGGTTCTGTTTTTCGATGCCAGCGGCCCGGAGCGCCAGCTCGAAGGATTGCAGCTTGTTTTTGTGGACGCCCACGCCCTTGGTGAAAAAGGCGCGGGTGGGAACCATGGGGTGATTGGTCATGTGGGGGACCCTCCTGAACTTGAGATAGCGTCGGTGCCCCGACGAATGACGGCATATATTTTTTTGGAAGGGCTGGCTACTATTAAATTGGACGGCTCTTGGCAAGAACTATCTGCGCGGGCCTAGCCTGCGGAAATCCAACCTCTTGATTATCCTTCCAGAAGTTTGAGCTGCCCGCAGGCCGCGGCGATGTCCTGGCCCATGCTGCGGCGGATGAAGGTCGTGATGTGCTTGCTGCGCAGATAGTCCTCGAAGGCCAGCACCCCGGCCGGGTCCGGGGCCAGGTACGGCGCGGCCTGCCCCACTTCCGGCGGCGGCGGGTTGTAGCCGATGAGGTTGACCTTGCACCTGCGCTGGCCCAGCAGCTTCACCAGCTGCTTAGCATGGGCGATGGAG
Source organism: Deltaproteobacteria bacterium (assembly GCA_025350085.1). Lineage (GTDB taxonomy): Bacteria > Desulfobacterota > Desulfovibrionia > Desulfovibrionales > Desulfovibrionaceae > Humidesulfovibrio. The sequence goes on along the minus strand of JANXYI010000447.1, from coordinate 947 downwards.
TCGTTGACCCCGCCGAGCATGATGTACTCATAGGTCACGCGCTCGCGCGCCTTGATGGGGTACTGGTCGAGGCAGCCCAGCAGTTCGTCGAGCGGCACGCGCGCGGCCTTGGGCATGAGCTTCTCGCGCAGCTCCTGGGTCGGCGCGTGGAGGCTGATGGCGGGCACGGCCAGGCCGGAGTCGCCGAGAATCTTCAGGCCCTGGGGGATGCCCACGCTCGACACCGTGGCGCGGCGCGAGGCGATGGAAATGCCCTCGGCGCTGCCGAGCGTCTCGAGCGCGCGCAAGAGCTCGGTCAGGTTCATGAGCGGCTCGCCCATGCCCATGAACACAAGATTGCGGACCGTGGGCAGCCCCTTCTCCGCCAGGTGCGCCCGGCCCACCATGATCTGCCCCAGGATCTCGCCCATGCTCATGTTGCGCGTGAAGCCGAGCTCGCCGGTGGCGCAGAAGGTGCAGGCCATGGCGCAGCCCACCTGGGTCGACAGGCACTGGGTGTAGTGCGCGCCCATGGGGATGAGCACGGTCTCGATGCGCTCGCCGTCAGCCAGGCGCAGAAGCAGTTTGATGGTGCCGTCGCGGCTGGTGCGCACCACGTCCACGCCGGGCCAGGAGATCACGGCGCGCTGGGCCAACCGGGCCTTCAGGTCCTTCGAGAGGTTGGTCATCCCTCCAAAATCCCGCACGCCGCGGTGCCAGAGCCAGTGCCAGAGCTGGTCCGTGCGGAAGCGCGGCTGCCTGAGCTCGTCCACCACAAAGGCTTCCAGCTCGGAGCGCGTAAGGTTCAGGAGGGCCACCTTGGGGCGGATGTCAACGGCGTCTGTCATCGCCCGAGCATGTACCAGCACACTCCGGCTTGCACAAGCGCCGGGGCTGGGAACGCCTCCGGCGGACTGGACTGGAAGGCCTCCGGCGGCCGGGGGGAATGATTCCCCCCGGACCCCCTC
>JANXYI010000431.1 GCA_025350085.1 Deltaproteobacteria bacterium | reverse complement strand
GCAGAGTCATAGGCATAGCGCCGGGTCTCGTCCGGGCCAATGCCCAGGCGCACGGTGCGCTCACTGAAGCGGCCCTGGGCGTCGCGCTTGGCCTCGATGTTGGGCCGTTCCGAAATGCTGGGATTGTTGGCCATGTCAAACCTCCTGAAGAGGGCTTGCGCGCCCGGCAGGATGCCCGACGCTGAATGGCCAAGTCTAGCACGGGGTTTCGGCGCCGGACAAAATTGCCCTATTTTGGGCCGCAAAAAGGACAAAAATTACGGGTTGACAGGGTTTCCCATGCGCCTCCCCCGTCCTTGCTTCTTCCCGCCGCATTCCCTATCCTGCGGGCATTCGCCACCCCCGCAAAGGAGCCGCCCATGCCCCAGATCACCCTGGCCGGACGCAAGATCGGACCGGATTTTCCACCGCTGGTCATCGCCGAGATCGGCATCAACCACGTGGGCGACTTTGCCAAGGCCGAGCGCATGGTCCGCGACGCACACGCCGTGGGCTGCGAGTGCGTGAAGTTCCAGTGCCACGTGGTGGAAGACGAGATGAGCCCCCAGGCGAAGTCCGTCATCCCCGGCAACGCCGACGTGTCCATCTACGAGATCATGGAGCGCTGCCAGCTGAGCGAACAGGACGAGCGCCGACTCATGGCCCTGGTGGAGTCGCTCGGCATGATCTACCTGTCCACGCCCTTTTCCCGCGCCGCGGCCGACCGCCTGGAGTCCATGGGCGTGGCCGGGTACAAGATCGGCTCCGGGGAATGCAACAACTACCCGCTGGTGGACCACATTGCGAGCTTCGGCAAGCCGGTGATTTTGTCAACGGGCATGAACAGCATGGCGAGCATCTCCAAAAGTGTGGAGATATTGCGGACCCGCAGGGTCCCCTTCGGGCTGATGCACACCACGAGCATGTACCCCACCCCGCCGGACAAGGTGCGCCTGGGGGCCATGGTCGAGCTGATCGAGGCCTTCCCGGACGCCGTGGTGGGCCTGTCCGACCACACGCTGACCATCTACCCCTGCCTGGGCGCCGCGGCGCTGGGTGCGAGCATGCTCGAGCGCCACTACACCTCGGACAAGGCCTGGCCCGGCCCGGACGTGTTCCTGTCCATGGACCCGGCCGAGATGAAACAGTTGATCGAGGGCTCAAAGATCATCCACCAGGCCCTGGGCGGCAGCAAGGGCGTACTGCCCGAGGAGCAGGTGACCATCGACTTCGCCTATGCGAGCTGCGTGACCATAGCGCCCGTCAAAAAGGGCGAGGCCTTCAGCAAGGCCAATCTCTGGGTCAAGCGGCCGGGCACGGGCGAGCTTCTGGCCGAGCACTTCGAGAGGCTGCTCGGCAGCTGCGCCCTGTGCGACATCGCCCCGGACACCCAGCTGACCTGGGACATGGTTGAACTCGGGGAAGACTAGGGCCGCGTTTTCCAGCGCCTTGCGCCGGACTAGGCCTGCCCGCGGCCTTTGCTGGCCGGAGCCTGCGGGTCGTGCTGCGCAACGGGCAGCAGCTCCAGGGGAAACTCCGTGGCCGCGGCCTCCAGGAAACGCCGCACCTCCGCGCCTGCGCCCGGCGCAAAACGCAGCAGCAGGGTCTCGCGGCCTTGGGCGTCCGTGCCAAGCGAGCTGAACAGGGCCAGGTTCTCGTGCGCCTCCAGCAAAAACCGGAACAGGGCCACATGAGCGCGCGCCAGGCGGATGTACAGCGCCTCGGAACGCGTCATTCTTCCCCCACCACGGCCCCACCCATTCCGGCCCCGACCGATTCGGTCCCGGTTGACCCGTGGACCCGCCCGAGCAGTTGGCCGACCTCGCGCAGGATCTTCTCGCGCTGCAGGCGCACCTGCTCCGGGATGCGCATAATCATGTCCAGCTGGCGGGTGTGGATGATCAGGTAGCCGAGCACACGCAGCCGGTCCATGAGTTCCTCCGTGGGCAGGCCCTCCACCCGGGCCAAGAGCGCGTCCTCGCGCACCTCCAGCGAGAACCCGAACTCGGCCAGGATGCCGGACACGAAAGCGATGCGCCGCGCGCGCCGGGTCATCTCGGCCGCGCCGCCCCGAAACTGGAAGCTGACGTAGTTTTCGCGCGCGCGTTCACCCACCAGGGCCTCGATGGTCACGAAATGATAGCCGAAGCGCGAGGACAGGGAGACGTAGGCCCGCGAGAGCAGGATGTGGTTCTGCGCGCCGAAGTCGAACCCGCCGGTGATGGAGATCTCCGGGTTGGTGGTGGACTCGTACATGATGGACAGAAAGCCGCGCGCGTCCACCGGCGGCGGCCCGGCCCAGGGAAAGGCGCTGACGCCCTCCCACACGGCGTGGAAGGGCGGGCTGGCGATGTTCTCCAGGCGGATGAACTTGCCCTCCGGAGCCGCGCTGAAGGCGTCTCCCAGGTTGATGATCCACCACTGCATGGCAGCATTACCGGCCCAGAGCTGCTTGGCCTGGCGCTCGGAAAAGTCCTGCTGGCTGCGTCCGAACTCGACCATGACGTCCACGGCCCGCTGATGCGCCAGCCTGGCCATGTCGCGCACGGTCTTGCAGTTGACTGCGCGGAAGCCCGGGTCCTCGGGCGCGGGCAGGGTCAGCGGCGAGAGCAGCGAGAGCAGCTCCACCAGCCGCTGGTGGACCGGGGTGCCCTCCATGAGCGAATGCCGCCCCTGCGGACCCTGCGGGTCGTTTATGGGAGCCCCGGCAGCGTCCAAGGGGCTCGGCGCAGCGTCCCCCATGCCAGGGACGAAATCCCCCTCGTCCGGGGGGGGCAGCGGGCCGCAGCGCAGGACCAGAAAGCCGCCGTCCGGACCCTTGAGCCACTCGAACAGGGCCGGTGCGCCCAGGCCCTGCTCCAGTCGGCTGGACAACACGGCCAGGCTGGCGGCGTCCTCCGGCCCCAGGCCTGCGTTGCAGGCCGAGAGGCCGGGGTCCGAGGTGCGGCAGGCCCCGCGCAGGCACTCCCCCTCGGCCCCGCGCAGGCCGGTCTCCCCGCTGTCGGCCCTTGAGCCGGACTGCACGCAGGGTCGGCAGTCCTCCTGCACGCCCGGCGCGGCCAGCACGCCCACGCACAGGGCCACGTCGATGTCCGGGATGCCGCGCATGAGCCTGCGGCGCATGGCCTGCACAGAATATTTGCTCGCGCAGGCGCGGCGGTAGGCGACGAGCACCTCGGCGCAGGGCACGCCCACCTGCGTCGGGTAGACCCCGGTGAAGCCCTGGCCCTCGCCCAGGCTGCTCGGCAGCAGGCACAGGTGCGTGCAGGCGCCGGAGCGGGTCAGGGCCTCGCAGGCCTCGGCGATGGCCTTTTCCAGCGCTTCGGGCAGAGGCGCTGCCAGAATGAGCGCCTGGATCTCGCGGCTGAGGGCCGCCAGGGTGGCCGCGTCCGGGCCATAGGCTCCGGGCAGGGCCCCGCTGTTGCCCCCGGAGGCGCCAGTCTCGTCAGCGGACTCGTGCATGGCCTGGATGCGCCGGGCGATCTCCTCGCGCAGGCCCTCCTGGGCGGCAAAGGCCTCGTACGCGCAGGCCCCGATGACAAAGCCGTCGGGCACGGGCAGGCCAAGCCGGTTCTTGACCTCGCCCAGCTCGGCCAGGCGCGCGCCCACGAGGTCGGCTGCCGTGGCCCCGACCCGGGCCAGATCCGTCACCAGCTCGCCGCAGGCGGGCGGACGGCGGCGTCCCAGCACCGCCTCGATCTCGGCCAGGATGGCCGTGAAGCGCGTGGACAGGCGCCCGGCCGCGGCAGCGTCCAGGGTCTTCAGGTGCGAGAGCATACGGAAGGCGTTGACCGCGGCGCTGGTGGTCCCGGCGCGCAGAAAGGCCATGCCGAAGACCCGGCCGTCGGTCTGCGCGCGCTCCATGTCGGCCAGGATGGACAGAAGGCGCTTGCCCGAGGTGAGCAGCAGGCGGAAATTGGTATGCTTGCGCCGGAACTCCGCGCCGATTGCAGCGGCGGCAGCCTCTGCGGCCAGGGCGGAGTCGGCGGACTCCGACCCGCTTGACGCCTCCCCCTGTAGGAAGAGGCTGCGCAGTTTCGCCAACAGTTGAGCCACGCACACACCCCTTGCGCCTCCATACCGGGCCGGGTGCAAAAAGGCAAACGCCCCCGGAGGTTTGATCCTCCGGGGGCGCAATACACAGGGAGACTTGGGACGGGAACTTAGACCTCGGACTTGGTCTTCGGCTTGCTCATGCCCAGGCCGATGCCGCCGAACATGTCGAAGATGGCATAGCCGTACCACATGGTGTAGATGACGTAGAAGATGAGCAGGCCGGCCAGGGGCAGGACGTTGTCCAGCACCTTCTCGCCCTTGATGCCGTAGAAGTTGTAGCCGGGCTCGATGCCGCGCTTGTTCACGGCGCTGACCACGTTGGCCTCCTCGATCATCTTCTGCTTCTGCAGCTCCTTGATGGACGGGTCGAGCACGACCCACCAGCTGTTCACCACGACCTTCTCGGCATTCTTCACGGTCAGGGCGTAGCGCTCGACCACGGCCGGGCCGCGCTCGTTGAACAGGTCGTCGGCGTCCGCCAGGGCGGCGGCCAGGATCTTGCCCAGATCGCCGGTGTAGGTGATGGCGCCGTTATTGAACTCGGCCTCGGCCCCGGCCTTCTTCAGATTTACCACGGCCTGGGCGGCGAGAACGGTCTCGTCGATCTTCAAGGCCTTGGCCGCATCATTGGCCTTGATCTTGACGGTCAGGGTGACCTGCTTGCCGTCGACCTTGGGCAGCTTCTTCTGCACATCAGGGATGAAGTAGCTGGAGCCCTTGGACAGGCGGTTGAACA
>JANXYI010000313.1 GCA_025350085.1 Deltaproteobacteria bacterium | reverse complement strand
ATCGTCGAGCAAGGCACACATGAAGCGTTGCTCGAGCGCGGCGGGTATTACGCGAGGCTCTACAAATTGCAGTACGCCGATCAGGAGTTGGCAGGGGTCTGACACGGCTCGAGGGGATGCGATTGATCTCGAGCTAGACCTGAGCAGAATTCATGCTCTGTATGACGGCTGCGTGACCTTCAAAGAACAAGCCCACAAACTCATCGAATCTTTACCGGACGATTCGACGTGGGAAGATTTGACGTACGAAATTTACGTCCACGAATCCGTTCAACGCGGACTCGAGGATGGTCGCGCTGGACGTATCATCTCGAGCGCCGAGATTCGGCAGCGATTCAACCTGCCCAAGGGCTGAGTGCTATGCCCAAAATCGAAATCATCCCCCATTAACCTCGCTGGTTCGAAGAATCCAGCATCATTGACTCGAGCCTCGAGAAATTCAGGGTTCTGCAAACGCGCTGGCGGGCAATGTCGGATTCACGGCAACGGCGGTGATCGTGAAGCGTGCGGCGGCGACGCCCGGCATCTGACTGGCTTGCAGTCCAGCGCCGACTGGAATCTTGACGCCGCTCACGGTTTTATACGTGTCGTACAGCAGTGTAAACTCGGTCTTCTCGCCTTTGTCGTTCGTCAGCACGGTGCGCTCCACGTTCATCAGACCGTCTTTGCCGAACACGAACGCGACTTGATAGCCTTTTCCTTCGCGGCGAATGGCGCGACCGCGCACGCCGCCCACCTCGAGCGTATCGGGGGCGCTCAGGGTTTCGTTTTCGACCTTGCCAACCGCCAGCAGTCCCAGCAGCCCCGCTTTGATCGGTGTGGCGAACGTGAACGGCGCATCGGGTTTGATCGGTGGAGTCTCGGGTTTTCTGCCGTTTTTAGGCGACCACGACCACGTGCCTTGCGGGGTGACTTGGTAAATGGTTTGGACTTTGCCATCTTGCCAGATTTCGATCCGTCCGCGCCGCCCCGGAAAATCTACGGTGGTGCGAAAACGCAGGTTGTAGACGCTGATCCCGACGACCGTGGCGTTGACCGTGGCGTCCTCGGTGTAGGTGCGTAGATTGATGAGTGCTTCGCCGCCGTGGGCGGTGATGGAGACGGAGGTGTGGTAGCCGCCCTCGCGCACCAGGGTGTGCGTGATGTCCGTGAGGTCGGCCGCCATGCTGCTGTAATTGCCCTCCGCGCGGAAGATCACGGTGTCGGTCCCGCCGCCTCCGTGGACCTCGAAGGCTCCGGGCATGTACCCGCCCAGGTTGATGTTTTCGTTGTGGCTGTTGCCGTCGATGATGAGGTGGTTGGTGGCTGTGCCACCCTGGCCAAAGGTCACGCCGGTCAGGCTGGACAGGTCCGGTGATCCGTCCGCGTCCGGGGTGTAGATATGCAGGGTGGAGTCGTTCAGCCGCAGGGTGAAGCCGGACACGTCCAACTCGTTTGTGAAGCCATGGACCTCCAGGGTGGAGTGGTCCAGCGTGATGGCGGCATGGCCCATGCCGCCGGTGCTGTTGTCGACCAGGCTGTCATTGACGATGACATAGGCGTCGGTGGCCTGGCCGAACTGGATGTGGCTTATGCCCACGTTGCGCAGGTCCACGGCATGGGCCAGGTCGTTGTGGTCCGGGTCGCCGGTGATGGCCAGCGAGTTGGTGCCGCCGCCGCCGCTGATGATCGAGCCCGCGCCCGGGGTGCCGTGCGACAAAAGGAAGTGGTCGTCGCCCGCGCCGCCCTTGAGCACATCGGTGCCTGCGCCGCCGAAAACATTGAAGCTATAGTCGGCGCTTACCCCGGCGGCGTCAAAGGTCAGGGTGTGGCCGGAGGCGATGGCCGAGCCGTCGATCTCGATTTGATGCGAGGTCAGGCTGCCCACCAGGGTCGTGGCCACGGAGTTCGAGATGGTGAGGGTCGTGTCCGCATCGCCCAGGATGACCCTCTCCACGCCGAGTACATTGTCCAGGTCGTGGGTCTGCCATTGCCGGTATTCTGTGACGACGCCGCTCTCGGATGAGTAGGCCACGTTCTGGACCTGCTGGGTGAAGCTCAAGGTGTCGGTGCCCGCGCCGCCGTCGATGTGGTCCGCGCTGGTCAGGTGCGTGCCGAAGCGGAAGAAGTCGTCCCCGGCCGACCCGGTGATGTTGTCGTGCCCGGCCCCGGCCTTGAAGTCCAGGTGGCCGTTGATGCTGCTGGCGTTCAGGGTCAGGTTGCGGCCCGCGAGGAGCTGGCTCGCGTCGATGTTCAGGGCGTCGTAGACGGGGCAGCTATCGACCAGGTGCGAGGGGGTGATGTCCCCGCCCGGCGGGGTCAGGGAGATGTCCCTGTCTACGCCCGGGTCCTGGAGCACGATGTTGCCCACGTCGTGCACGTTGTCCAGGGCGGACTCCTGGCCTGCGTTCGGGATGAAATACAGGGTGCCGCCCTCGGCCTGCAGGTGCACCGTGGCGTTCATGTTCGCGCCCATGTGGTAGTCGTCGGCGCTGGAGCGGCCGGTGATGTCCAGGACATCCTCGTCGCCCCAGTTGTGGAAGGTGATGCCCGAGAAGTCGTAGTCCCAGGTATGGCCCGGGTCCGTGACCACGATGTGCTCGCTGGAGTGGGAGCCGTCGCCCACGTGGATGGGGACCCAGATGTCCTTTACGTCGGAGTGGACCGGGCCGGAGCCGTCGATTTGCGGGGCCGAGAAGGTGGCCGTGTGGCCTGCCGTGAGTATCAAGGTCTGGATGTGGCTGAAGCCCGCGGCATGCGAGAAGTCGACGTTGGCGTTGACCTCCAGGGTGTTGCCTTCGCCGCCGGTGTTGCCGCCGCCGTCGATGGAGACGGTTTGCGCAACCGTGCCGTCAGACTCGTAGACAAAGACGTCATTGCCGGAACCGCCCACCAGGGTCACAGAGGGGGAAAAGGTGAAGATGGAGTCCCCGTGGTTGCTGCCGTGGATCGAGGTCACGTTGTCTTGGGAGCCGGTCGCCCCGTAGAACGCGGTGCCATCGGCGTGCAGAAAGACGCTTTGGGCCACTGCGGCGCTGCTGAGGTCCAGGACCCCCGCGGTCGTGTGCGGTGGCTCCACCGGCGGCGGTGGGGGCGGCGGAGGTGGCGGCTCCACTGGCGGAGGTGCCGGCGGCTCCACATGCGGCGGCGGCGGTGGCGGCGGCGGAGGAGGAGGCGGCGGAGGCGGCGGCGGGGCGACGCTGACAATCACACCATTATCGATGTGGAAGATGTCTCCCTTGCCCAGGGTGGTGGTTTGATCCGTACCGGTCTTGGAGGCATCGGAGGCGAGCTTGGCTGCATCGGCCTGGGCAGCTGCCTGCTGCGCGGCAAAGGATTCGGCGTTGGCCTTGGCTGAGGCATCGGCAGCGGCCTTGGACGCAGCATCGGCCTTGGAAGCGGCATCCGCGGCGGCCTTGGCAGCGGCCTCGGCAGCGGCCTTGGCCGCCGGAGCGGCTTCGGCAGCGGCCTTGGCAGCAGCAACGGCAGCGGCCTTGGCCGCGACAGCGGCAGCAGCCTTGGCAGCGGCGTCGGCAGCGGCCTTGGCCGCGTTGTCGGCAGCGGCCTGGACCTTGGCGTCCTTGCCCTGGCCCTGGGTGCCCGGCGTGTTGCTTACGGTGTCCTTGGGCACGCCCTGCTGGATTCCTGTGACGGTCAGGGCATTGAAATATTTGAATTCCTGGGGGGTCATGATCATGACCGGCCCAGCGCCGAACTTGCCCACCTCGACCTTGACGCCGGCCTGGCTGAGGACCTGGTAGGCCCCGCCGCCGAGCGGCTGGACGATGACGGGCTTGCCGTCAAAGACCATGACCAGGTGGTTCTCGCCGCCGCCCTGGCCCTCGCCCGGAACGGTATGCCCGGTCTCGGTGCCGCGGATGCCGATGGTGGCCAGCGGGCTTTGCATCTTGAAGGCTTCGGGGTTCTTTTTGACGATCTCGCCGGTGACGGTGCGGAAGGTGCCCTGGGCCAGCTTGAACAGCGCCTGGCCCGTGCCCTTGTCCGCGTCAAAGACGTACTGGTCCAGGCTGACCTTGGACCCTTCGCCGACGTTCAGGACGGTATTGTCCAGGAACTGGATGGACCCGGCCGAGCCTTTGGCCGTGGCCACCGTGTCGCCCTTGAAAACGGGACTGCCTGCGGAAAGCCCGCGGCTGCCCTCGGAGCCCACGGCCGTCATCTGACCCTGAACGACCTTGGCGATGCCGATTTCTTGAGCCATGCTGGGCCTCCTCGCAGTGAATCCGGTGACCCGTCTGCCATCTAAAGAAACGCTGATGCAGCATCACAAAAAACTGTACTGGTTCTTGGGCAAGACTTTTTAGGTTATGTATATTCTCCGAGTTGTAAAGTCAAGGGTCTGCGGCACAGGAAAGAGATGCGGTGCAAGCCCGGACCTTGCTTCGAGGTGGTGTCGTAAATGGCCCGGAGGACAGTTTTGCAAAGGGCCCCGGCAGCGGCAACAGTCCGCTTTTCGACAGAATATTGCGCGCGGGGTCTTCCGGCCGGTCCTGGCCGACGGATTTTGGAAGAACCAGGACCGGCCGGTCTGCCGTGCGCCTGGCCCCAAAAAAAGTCCCGGCCCTGTGCAGGAACCGGGACTTTGGGGCTTGGGCTCGGGGTGGGGGGCTGCCAGCCCGTAAAGCGCGACGGCCGCGGGCGCGTCAATCAGGGCTCAATCAGGGCCGCTTGCTCGGGTTCCGGCCAGGGCGGTCACTGGCCGCCCTTGACGATGAAGGCGCCTTCCATCTCCTCGTGCCCGTCGCCGCAATAGATGTCGCAGCGGAAGACGAGCCGCCCGGCCTTCTTGGGCTCCACGCGGATGGTGGTCGGGGTTCCGGGTACGATGTCCGCGCGCACGCCGAGGTCCGGGCAGTTGAACCCGTGCAGACGGTCGAGCGAGATCAGCTCCAGCAGCACCGGCTCGCCCTGCCTGAGCTCGATCTCGCTCGGCGAGTACTCGAACTTCTTGGCCGTGATCCTGATGGTCTGGATCGGGTCCGCAGCCAGGGCGCTGGCTGCCTCTGCATGCAGGCCAAAGGGCAGAGCCAGCGCCAGGAACATGGTCAGGGCGAGGAGGTTCGTCTTCATGGCTAGGCCTTCAGGGGGTATTCCGTCAGTTTCAGGCCCTTTGCGGCGGCCAGGGAATCAACGCCCCGGAAGCCCAGGCCCTTGAACGGCTCAGCCGGGTCCCACGGGATGGGCGTGCGCTTCGGGGTGCTGCCCGGCGCAGGCAGCGGGAAGATGAGCGATTTTGCGGCGTGGTGCGGGGTCTGGCCGGTCATGAAGTGGTTTTCCTGGTGGATGTGGCCGTAGAGCACGGTCAGGTTGGTGTAGGGCGCCATCAATTCAATGGCGCGGGCCCCGTCGCGCGTGGCCCAGTCCCATTGCGGGTACAGGTCGAACAGCGGCCGGTGCGTCAGCACGACGATGGGCGCATCCTTGGCGTATTCCTTCAGCTCGCCCTCGAACCACTTGAGCTGCTTGTCTCCGAGGCTCGCGGCAGGATCGGACACGTTGTCCAGGGCGATGAAGTGTACGCCCTTGTGCTCAAAGGTGTAGTAGGTCTGGCCGAAGAACTCCTTGTAGGCCTCGCCATAGTCCAGGGAGGCGTCGTGTTCGCCGGGCAGGAACCGGACGTCCTTGACCTTCAGGGCGCTCACGATCTCCTTGAACTCGCGCAGGCGCTTCCTGCGCTCCTGGGGGTCCTCGGTGGTGTGGGTCAAATC
>JANXYI010000309.1 GCA_025350085.1 Deltaproteobacteria bacterium | reverse complement strand
CTATTCTCTTCTCTCTCTTATGCGTCTGTTCCCAAGAGCCTTTTCGCAATCTCCTTGGCCGCGCGGCGGCCCGCGCCCATGGCCGAGATGACCGTGGCCGAGCCGGTGACGATGTCGCCGCCGGCAAAGACCCCGTGGATGCTCGTCTCGCCGGTCTCGGGGTCGGCCTCGATGTAGCCGCGCTTGTTCAACTTGAGCCCCGGCGTGGCTTCGAGCAGGATGGGGTTCGGCCGGGTGCCCACGGCGATGACGGCCAGGCCGACCTTGAGCTCGGAGGTTTCGCCCTCGATGGGCATGGGGCGGCAGCGGCCCGAGGCGTCGGGCTCGCCCAGGCACATCTTCTGGAGGCGGATGCTCGTCAGGCGCTTGTTCTCGTCGCCGATGAACTCCAGCGGCCCGCACAGGCACTGCAGCTGTACGCCCTCTTCGATGGCGTGTTCCAGCTCCTCGTGCCGGGCGGGCATCTCGCCCTTGGTGCGGCGGTACACGATGTAGACGTTCTTGGCGCCCAGGCGGAGCGCCGTGCGCGCGGCGTCCATGGCCACGTTGCCGCCGCCGATGACAGCCACGTTGTCGGCCTTGAAGATGGGCGTGTCGAAGTTGGGGAAGTCGTAGGCCCGGCCCAGGTTCACGCGCGTCAGGTACTCGTTGGCGCTGAACACGCCGATGTTGTTCTCGCCGGGCACGCCCATGAACTGCGGCAGGCCCGCGCCCACGCCCAGGAACACGGCCTTGTAGCCCTCGTCGAGCAGTTCCTGGACCAGGATGGCCTTGCCGCCGACCCAGTTGGTGCGGAACTCCACGCCGAGCGCTCTCATGGCGTCGATCTCGCGGCGCACGATGGCCTTGGGCAGGCGGAACTCGGGGATGCCGTAGACCAGCACCCCGCCGACCTCGTGCAGGGCCTCGAAGACCGTGACCTTGATGCCCAGCGCGGCCAGGTACCCGGCCACGGTGAGGCTGGCCGGGCCGCCGCCGATGCAGGCGACCTTGAGTTCAGGGCGCTCCATGCGGCAGGCGGCCTGGCCGGTGAGCTGGATGCAGGCGGAGTCGCCCTCGGCCAGCTTGGCGGCAAAGGTGTCGGCCACGAAGCGCTCCAGGCGGCCGATGGCCACCGGCCCGCCGGTCTTCTCGGGTTTTTTGCCCAGGATGCACTCGCCCTCGCACTGGGTCTCCTGCGGGCACACGCGGCCGCAGACCGCGGGCAGCGAGTTGTAGTCGCGCAGGACCTTGTAGGCGCCGGGAAGGTCGCCCTTCTGGAGCTGGCCGATGAAGCCCTTGATGTCGATTTCCACCGGGCAGCCCTGGCGGCACAAGGGTTTCTTGCACTGGATGCAGCGGCTGGCCTCGGCCTGGGCGTCGGCCAGGGTATAGCCCAGGGCCACCTCAAAGTAGTTGCGGACGCGCTCCATGGGCGGCTGCGCGGGCATCTCGGTACGAGGAATTTTCTTGATGGCCTTCTTTTCGGGTTTGGCGTTCATGTTACTTGCCCTCCCCGCACTGACATTTTTCCTGGAAGAGCTTCATGGACAGCTGCTCCTCGGGCCTGAACTGGCCCAGGCGCATGCGCAGCTCATTGAAGTCCACCTGGTGCCCGTCGAACTCGGGTCCGTCCACGCAGGCGAACTTGGTCTCCCCGCCCACGGAGCAGCGGCAGGCGCCGCACATGCCGATGCCGTCGACCATGATGGAGTTGAGGCTCACCGTGGTCTTGACGCCAAAAGGCCTGGTGACCTTGGCCACGGCCTCCATCATGGGCACCGGGCCGATGGCGATGACCTCGGACACGCTCTTGTCCTCTTCCAGGCGCATTTTGAGCACCTCGGTGACAAAGCCCTTGTGGCCGGTGCTGCCGTCGTCCGTGGCCACGAGGACCTCGGGGCAGAAATTTCCGAGCTCGGAGCAGAAGAGCAGCAGGTCCTTGTTGCGCGCGCCGATGACGGCCACCACGTGGTTGCCTGCTGCCGCGTGGCCCTTGGCGATGTGGTGCATGGCGGCGACTCCGGTGCCGCCGCCCACGCAGATGACCGTGCCCTGCTTTTCAATGTGCGTGGGCTTGCCGAGCGGCCCGCAGAAGTCGGGCAGGCTCATGCCTTCCTCAAAGGTGTTCAGCTCGGCCGTGCTCTTGCCCACCACCAGAAAGACGATGGTCACGGTGCCGGCTGCGGCGTCACAGTCGGCGATGGTCAGCGGGATGCGTTCGCCGTGCTCGCTGGTGCGCAGGATGACGAAGTTTCCGGGTTTGGCCTTCTTGGCCACGTGCGGCGCGTCGATGACGAGCAGGGTGGTCTGCCCTGGTATGAGAATTTTTTTCTGCAAAATTCTGTAGCTCATCGTTTCGGACCTCATCCTGGGTTTAAAGGTTGCCCCTCCGGGGTTTGGGGTTCCCAGGGCTGTAGCCCGTCATACCGGCGATTGCAAGACGTACGGATTCGCTGCCCCAGGGGCTTGCCAAACCGACGGGGCGGAGTTACATACTTGGCATGGCGCGCCTGCCAGCTCCGGATCAAGGAGCGGCCCGCGCCCCGGCTTCCACGGACGGAAGACGCCTGAAGCCCTTCGGAGCCCTCTGGACAGGGGGTCGCTGGCCGAGAAGATCGGTAGCGGACCGGGGGCGGACCTTGCGGCTTCCGGTCTTTTTTTGGCAGACCGAAAGCCCGGGCAACCCCGGAGTCGGCCATGTCCGAGCCCATCCGTTCAGCGTCCGCTTCCCCCTTTGCCGCCACCCGGCCCCAGGTGCATTCGCGCCGGGTGTCCGTGCGCGTCGGCCCCTTTGGCCTCACCTATTCCACGGACCGCCTGCTCTGGGACCCGGACGCCCCGCCCGTGGACTCGGCCCAGGCCGTCACGCCCCAGCCCCTGCCCAGTGCCCCGGCCGAGGAGCGCAGCTTCCCGCTGGACCTGGACACAGCAAGGCAGCAGGCCCTGTGGCTGGCCGCACAGCAACAGGCCCAGCAGCAGCAGGCCCAGGCGCAGGCCCAGGCCCGGGCGGACGCCGACGCGCCCAGCCCGGCTCCGGTGGCCGGGGTCCAGGCCCAGCCCGAGCCCACACAGGGCGACGCTTCGACCGGCACCTCGGCCAATGGAGCCTTTGGCGCGTGGACAGGAGGGGGGGGGGGACAGCCAGGGAAACCAGACGCGCGGCGCGACCCTGCGCCAGGCCATGCGCCAGGCCACCCAGGCCTATCTGGCCTGCGCGCGCAGCTTTGCCTGCCCCAGGCCCATGCTTCAGGCCGTGGCCTGAGCAGGACACCAGTACGTAAGCAGCAGACACCCTGGCTTCAGCAGGAGTGGAAGTCCTTGTTGATGTACAGCATGAGGTCGAAGAGGTTGTGCGCCATCTCGTCGGCCAGGGCCGGGGAGTCCACCGGGCCCTGGGCCTCGGCCAGGGCCGTGCGGGTGATGATCTTGGAGAAGAGCAGGCCCACCAGCTGGTCGTCCCCGTGGGTCCAGGGGTTGCGGCCGGAGGGGAATTTCTTGTCGAATCCGTGGTAGTACATGCTCCCTCCGCTTCATGTGGCTCGGTCGGCCGGACGCGCGCGGTCCTTGCAGGGACCAGGTGGCGCTGCTATCCTCCGCCCATGTGTTCGGTATCGGCCGGGTCGGGCCAAGACTTTACACCCCTTGGAAACGTTCAGCAAAAGGGCGTGCCATGACCCAAAAGAGCATCCTCGTGGTCGAGGACAACCTGGAGACCAGGGAGCTTCTGTCCTACAACCTCAAAAGCGCGGGCTACGCCGTGCGCCTGGCCGCGGACGGGGTGAAGGCGCTGGAGCTGGCCAGCCGGGCCAAGCCGGACCTGATCCTGCTCGACGTGATGCTGCCCGACGGCCTGGACGGGCTGGAGGTCTGCCGCCGGCTCAAGCAGGACGAGCGTACCCGCAGTGTGCCGGTGATCATGCTCACCGCCCTGGGCGACGAGGTGGACCGCATCGTGGGCCTGGAGCTGGGGGCCGAGGACTACGTGGCCAAGCCCTTCAGCCCGCGCGAGCTGCTCCTGCGTATCAAGGTCGTGCTGCGCCGCGCCGGGGTGAGCGCCCAGGACCAGACGGACGGCTTCAGCGAGGGCGGGCTGGCCATCGACTTTGCGGCGCACAGCGTGCTTGTGGACGGAACCGCCGTGGCCCTGACCAGCACGGAACTCAAGCTCCTGCGCGAACTGGTGCGCTCCAGGGGCCGGGTGCTGCAACGCGAACGCCTGCTGGATACTGTCTGGGATACGGATTTCGACGGCACCTCGCGCACCGTGGACACGCACATGCGCCGCCTGCGCGCCAAGCTCGGCCCGTACGCGGACTGGATCGAGACCGTGCGCGGCGCGGGCTACCGCTTCAAGCCCCAGCAAAGCCCCGCAAAATAGCCCTGCTATCGGTAGCTTATCGACAGCGAAATAGGCTATTATTTACGATAATATTGTACTGACGGGAGGAGCCTGGCACCCGCTGGCCAGGGCCTCGAAATGTGCGGCCCAGCGCTCCACGGAGCGGTCCAGGCCGTAGTGCTCCAACACGTGGGCCCGGCCCAGGGTCCCCAGGTTCCTCCGCTCGGCCGGGGGCAGCCGCAGCAGCTCCTCCAGCGCGCGGGCCAGGAAACCCGCCCGGTCCGCGTCCGGCACGCCCGGCTCGGACAGCCCGGCCGGGGCCACCAAGCCGCCCGGTCCGGCCATGGCCCGCGCATCGCCTACGTCGAGCGCGGCGCAGGGCACCCCGCAGGACAGGGCCTCCAAAAGGGCATTGGGGAAGCCCTCGCCCAGCGACGGCAAAGCCAGGACATCCAGGGCCGCATAAACCTGGGCCACATCCGTGCGCTGACCCAGACGCACCACCGCGTCAGCCAGGCCGTGGCGCGCGATGAGCGCGTCCAGGTCCACGCCCCCAGGCTCCGTGCCACCGGCCTGTGTGCCCTGGCCGCAGAACAGAAATTTCGCCTCCGGGTGCGCGCGCAGCACCGCTTCCGCGGCCTGACAAAACACCGCGTGGCCCTTCATGGGGTCCAGGCGCGCCACCAGCCCGATGAGCGGCTGGTCCTGGCCCACGCCCCAGTCCCGGCGCAGCCGGGCCCTCGCCTCGGCATCGGGCCGGAAGCGCCCGCCGTCCACTCCGTTCTCCAGCACCGCCAGCCGTCTCGGCCGATAGCCCAGGGCCAGATGGTGCGTGGCCCCGGCCCGGGAATTGGTCGTCACGGCCTCGGGCCAGCCGGACAACGCCACGCAGGCCCTGAGCGTCAGCCGCGTGCCCAGGCCGTACCGCGCCAGGTCCATGTACGCGCAGCGCAGACCCCAGCTCACCGCCGCGCCACAGCCCGACAGCCGCGCCGCGAGCAGCCCCAATAGGTCCGCATGGTACAGCCAGGTCTGCACCACCTGGGGCCGCTGCTCCCGCATCAGCTTCGCCAGGCGCCACAGCCCGCGCGGGTCAGGCACGCCCCGGCCCATGCCCAGGCTCGTCACCGGGACGCCCATGTCCCGGATGGCCTCGGCCAGTACGCCGCCGTCCATCAGACTCACCACCCGGCAGGCGAAACGCTCCGGCGGCAGCCGCAGCAAGAGCCGCGTCAGCCAGGTCTCCGCGCCCCCCAGATTCAGGCCGGTGATCACATGCATGACCTTGATCGGACTTCCCATGTGCCGACCCCTACCGCATCAGGCCGCGCTTGTCATGCCCGCGAGAATAGCCTCCACCTCCGATACCTCACCCCGCCCTTGTCAGCCGGGCGCAAGGGGCGTATTTTCACGCCATGCGGATATCCATGCGCATCATCGATTTGTCCTGGCCGGTTGCGCCGGGCATGCCCATGTTTCCCGGCGATCCGCCGGTGACGCTCGCGCCCATGGGCGAGCTCAAGACGCACGGCCACGTGTCGCATCTGGCGGGCCTGCCGACGCACAGCGGCACGCACATGGACGCGCCCATGCATGTGCTGGCTGGCGGCGCGGGGTTGGCGGATTTGCCGCTCGCGCGCTTCATCGGGCCGGGTGTGGTGCTGGACGTGCGCGGCCGGGCCGGGCCAGCGGTTGAGGCTGCGGACATCGAGCCGCACCTGCCCTGGCTGCGGGCCGAGGCCCCGGCCTTTGTGCTGCTGCTCACGGGCGACGAGGCGCGCTGGGGCCAGCCGGGCTATTACACCCTGGGCGCGCATCTGTCCGTGGCTGCGGCGGAGCTGCTGGTCGGGCTCAGCCTGTCCGGCGTGGGGCTGGACGCGGCCAGCGCGGACCCGCACGGCTCGCGCGAGCTGCCAGCCCACCGGATGCTTTTGTCGGCCGGGGTGGTCCTGGTGGAGAACCTGCGCGGGCTTGCGCAGCTCCCGGCGGCCGGGTTCGAGTTTTTGTGCCTGCCGTTCCTTGGGCTGGACGGCTCGCCAGTGCGCGCGGCCGCGCTGGTGCCGGGCACCTCGGCCCCGGGCGCAGCTGCGGGCCTAGTCAACGAACCTTGACCCAGGATCTTTCATTCCTTTTAGGAGGCCTCATGCCCGCCAGCAGCACACACAGCGAACGCGAGCTCCTGCGCCTGGTCGCGCCCTGCGGGCTTTACTGCGGCGGTTGCCTGGCCTTTTCCGGCGGCACGATCCGCGGCCATGCCCGCGCGCTTGGCGACCTGCTCGGGCCGAACTTCGCCACCTATGCCGAGCGCCTCTCGGCCATGAACCCGGCCCTGGGCGACTATCCACAGTTCGCGCAACTGCTGGAATTTTTGGCCAGCGGCTCGTGCCAGGGTTGCCGCGAGGGTGGCTGCCAGCTCGGCAACTGCGGCGTGCGCGCCTGCATCCTCGAACGCGGCGGGAGTTTCTGCGGCCTGTGCGCGGACTTCCCCTGCGAGAATCCCGGCCTGCCCGAGGGCCTGCTGCCGAGCTGGCGCAAGAACGGCGAGCGCATCCGCGAGCACGGCCCGGCAGCGTTCCTGGAGCTGGTGCGCACCAAGCCGAGATATCCGTAGCCAGGGGCTTCCAGCGGCAAGGGGCTCCGCCCCTTGACCCCGCCAAAGGGC
>JANXYI010000242.1 GCA_025350085.1 Deltaproteobacteria bacterium | reverse complement strand
GTAGCCCGCGCCCTTGGGCTGGGGCTCCAGGTGTATCCAGCAGTCGCCGAACTGGCCGCGGCCGCCGGTCTGCTTCTTGTGGCGGCCCTGGATCTCGCGCGCCGCGGTCTTGACGGTCTCGCGGTAGGGCACCTTGGGCGTCTTCAAAACGATGTCCACCTTGTAGCGGCGCTTGGCCCGCTCCACGCTGACCTCGATGTGGTTCTGGCCCATGCCCGAGAGCAGGGTGTCGGCCGTCTCCTCGTCGCGCCCGAGTTTCAAGGTCACGTCCTCGTCGAGCAGCTTGGCCATGGCCTGGTAGACCTTGTCCTCGTCGCCCTTTTCCTTGGAGGCCAGGGCAAAGGTGATCAGCGTGGGCGCGAGCTTGGGCTTTTTGAGCGCAAAGGGCGCCTTGTCCGAGGACAAGGAGTCGCTGGTCTTGGTGTCTTTCAGTTTGGCGAGGGTCACGATGCTGCCGGGGCCCAGCGCCGCCTTGCAGGGCACCTGCTCCTTGCCGGTGGTCAAAAGCAGCTGGCCCATGCGCTCCTGCTGGCCGGTGCGCGAGTTGACGAGCGTCAGATCGCCGGTGAGGGTGCCGGACATGACGCGCATGACGGTGAGCTGCCCGGCAAAGGGGTCGGCCAGGGTCTTGAACACGAAACCGGCCACAGGCGCGGCCTCCATGCTCTCCCGCGCGCTGCCGTCCTCGCCGTCCCAGTAGGGGTGGTCGAGCGGGCTCGGGAGCAGGGCCTGGATGGCGTCGAGCAGCTGCGGGCCGCCCATGTTGTTGAGCCCGGAGCCGATGACCACGGGCACCAGTTCGCCGCTCTTGACTCCGGCCACCAGCGCGGCCTTGAGCTCGTCCGCGGTGAGTTCCCCGGCCTCCAGGTACTTCTCCATGAGCACTTCGTCGCTCTCGGCGATGTTCTCGATCATGGCCTCGCGTAAGGGGGTGGACAGGGCTTCCACATCGGCCGGGATGGCGCCGACGGTTGCGCCGCCTTTGCCGTCGAACATGAGCGCCTTGTTCTCCAGCATGTCCACCACGCCCTTGAAGGCCTCGCGTTCGCCGATGGGGTAGTGCAGGAGCACGGGCTTGATGCCCAGGCTGTCCTTGAGGGCGCTGAAGGCCATGGAAAAGTCGGCGCGGTCGCGGTCCATCTTGTTGATGAACACCAGGGCGGGCAGCCCGGCCTTTTTGACCTCGCTCCAGGCCTTGCGGGTGAGCGGCTTGACGCCGTCCACGGCGTCGGTGACGAAGACCACGGCGTCGGCCGCGGCCAGCGAATAGGGCAGGTCGCCGTTGAAGTTGTTGTCGCCAGGGGTGTCGATGAGGAAATGCTGGTTCTTGTTCCACTTGAAGTTGGCGACGCTCGGCTGGATGGACCCGCGGCGCTTGATCTCCTCGGGCTCGAAATCGAGGGTGGTGGTGCCGTCTTCGATCTTTCCCAGACGGGGAATCACACCGGCGCTGAACAGAAGCATTTCGGCGACAGAGGTTTTCCCGCTGCCGCCATGTCCGACCAAAGCATAAGTCCGTTGAGATTTGAGCGCTTCCGACATCCCTGACTCCTGTATCGTGTTTTCCGCAAGGGCGCACGCCCCGGCGGTTCATGTACGGGCCAACTGGAATATTCGAGGTCTAGTCGTATAGAGAGAGGGACACGAGATTGTCAAGGGTGGGGGGCGGATGGGGGGTGGGAGGGGCTGGCGCCAAGGGGCTTGCGCCTTGCGGCGGTTTTGTATTTCCGAATATGCGGCGAGAATGTGGAGGAACCCGCCATGCGCCGAATCGTCCCCATCATCATCGTCGTCCACCTGTTTGTGTCGCTCGTCTTTGTTGCTTGTACTGCGCCACCTGACCCCCAGGCTGAAAAGTGGTTTGATGAGGGGGTGCAGGCGGGCAAAAAGCTTGATTATGTTGAGGCCTTTCAGTTGTTCCGCAAGGCGGCTGAACATGGAAATGCCCAGGCGCAATACAGTCTTGGCGTGATGTGTGCCCAGGGCTTGGGCGTGGAACAGAATTATGCCGAAGCCGTAGGTTGGTATCGGAAGGCCGCAGACCAGGGTGATGCCAAAGCGCAGCACAATCTTGGGGTGATGTACAGTGAAGGTCAGGGCGTGCCGCAGAACTACGCCGAGGCGGTGAGGTGGTACCGCAAAGCGGCAGACCAAGGTGATTCCCGTGCTCAATATAATATTGGCGCGATGTACGCCAAGGGCCACGGTGTGGTACAGAATTCCGTCGAGGCCGCGACATGGTACCGCAAGGCGGCAGACCAGGGTGATGCCGATACTCAATTCAATATTGGCTAGGTGTACTTTCAGGGTACGGGCTTAGCACAGAATCATGCCGAGGCCGTGAAGTGGCTCAGCAGATCATCTGAGCAAGGACATCAAATGGCTCAAAGACTGCTTGGTCTTATGTATTACGAAGGGCAAGGAGTTGCTAAAGACCTTGTCGCAGCACATATGTGGATAAATCTGGCTGCGGTCAATGGGGATGCTAATGTACTCAAGCTTCGAGGCATCGTCGCGAAAGAGATGACTCCGACTCAACTTGCCGAGGCACAGAAGCTCGCCAGCGAATGGAAGCCGAAGGTGCAGTAGGTTTTCGGGCTACCTGAACAGCTTACCGCGAACGGTCTGCCAAGACCGCCTGCCGCGACTTCCACGCCCGCTCCTCAACCTCGCCCCCGAACAGCGACAACTGCCTGGGCGCGCGGCGTTCCTCGTCCAGCAGCTCGGCCTCGGAGATGAGCGAGCCGTCGGCCAGGATGTGCGCCACGGCCACGCCCTGTTCGCGCAGCACGCGGCCCAAAAGCAGCCTGCGGTGGCAGCCGCGCGGGTTGTCCTCCCCGCAGGTCAGCGCCAGCCGGAAGCCCTTGTTCAGGCCGGCCTGGAGCCGCTGGATGCCCACTTGGAAGGCCTCCGTGGCCGCGATGCGGTCATAGAGCACAAAGCCCTGGTCGTCGTAGAGGCCCGGGTTGTCCGGCCTGCCGCCGAGCTCCCGGCCCAGGTACAGGTAGCGCAGGCCAGCTTGCGTGGCCGCGACGTCGATCTGGT
>JANXYI010000040.1 GCA_025350085.1 Deltaproteobacteria bacterium | reverse complement strand
GGAGGTCCAATGCAGAAGCATAAGCCACGCGTCGTCATCGTCGGGGCCGGGTTCGCCGGGGTCTTTGCCGCGCGCGAGCTGGCCGGGGCCGAGGCCGAGGTGCTCCTCATCGACCGCAACAACGCCCACACCTTTTTCCCGCTGCTCTACCAGGTGGCCACCGCGGCCGTGGAGTCCGAGCACATCGCAGCGCCCGTGCG
Source organism: Deltaproteobacteria bacterium (assembly GCA_025350085.1). GTDB lineage: Bacteria > Desulfobacterota > Desulfovibrionia > Desulfovibrionales > Desulfovibrionaceae > Humidesulfovibrio. Next base: position 9,001 of record JANXYI010000040.1, on the reverse strand, counting down.
CGGCATCATCCGCGACATGGGGAAGCGCGCCGCGAATCTGGACTTCTGCCTGGCCGAGGTGCGCGGCGTGGACTTCGAGAAGCGCCTGGTGCTGGCCCAGGGCCAGGAGGGCGAGAGCCTTGCGCTGCCCTACGACTACCTCCTGCTCGCGCCCGGCAGCGTGACCAACACCTTCGGGGTCAACGGCGCGGACGAGCACGCCTTCTCGCTCAAAAGCCTGGAGGAGGCCGTGCGTCTGCGCAACCACATCCTGCGCAGCTTCGAGTTTGCGGCCTGGGCCGTGGACGCGGGCAAGCGCCAGCACAGGCTGTGCTTTGTGGTGGTGGGCGGCGGGCCCACAGGCGTGGAGCTGGCCGGGGCCATGGCCGAGCTCATGGCCGGGGCGCTGAAGCGCGACTTTCCGCGCCTGGTGCTGGCCAGCCCCTGCGTGACCCTGCTGGAGGCGGGCGACGGCCTGCTGCCCGGCTTCCCGGACGCGCTTAGGGCCTACGCCCGGCAGAAGCTCGAGGCCCTGGGCGTGGACGTGCGCCTGCTCGCGCAGGTTGAGCGCGTGTCGCCCGCAGGCGCATTTCTCAAGGACGGCAGCGAGTTTTTGGCGGCCACGGTGGTCTGGACCGCCGGGGTCAAGGGCGAGCCCGTGGCCGGGCGGCTGGGCCTGGCGCTGGCGCCCAACGGCCAGGTCCTGGCGCGGCCCACGCTCCAGGCCGAGGCGCACCCCGAGGTCTTCCTGGCCGGGGACATCTGCCGCACCGAGCATGCGGGGAGGCCCCTGCCCATGTTCGCGCCCCCGGCCATCCAGGAGGGCAGGCACGCGGCGCAGGGCATCCTGCGCCTTTTGCGCGGGCAGGAGCCGCTAGTCTTCCGCTACGTGGACAAGGGCATGATGGCCACCATCGGCAAGAAGGCCGCGGTGGTGCGCCTGGGCAGGTTTTCGTTCCAGGGGCTGCCCGCCTGGCTCTTGTGGCTGGCGGTGCACCTGGCCTATCTCATCGGCTTCCGCAACCGGCTCTTTGTCCTGGCCAACTGGGCCGCGGACTACTTCTTGTCCGAGCGCTGCGTGCGGCTCATCAGCCGGAGGAATCCGCTGGAGTGAGGAGGCTGGTTGTGGGGGCGTCGACAAAGACCGGACCCGGGCGCACCACAGTTGGTGCGCCCGGGTCCGGCCATGTTTCGGACCGGGGGGCTTTAGGCCTCCCTGGCCTTGCGCCTGCGCAGGTAGCCGAGGATGAACTCGGACGCCTGCAGGCCGAGGCTCAGGCCCAGGGATGCGTAGGAGAGTTTCCGGCGCGCGGCCGTCCACGCCGTATGCGCCTCAAGCCTGACCACCTGCCGTTGTAGGTCGCAGCGTGTGCTGAGGCGCGCCTTGGCCGCCTGGATTTCGCGCAGTTCGCTGTCTAGAAACATTGCCTGTCCTTTTCCAGTTCGGCCATGCTCTGGGCAAAGACCCCGGGCCGCGCGCCCAGGCGCCGACGCAGGGCGCAGAGCGCGGCCCAGCCGCCCGCGAGCGTCGCGAGGGCCGCAAGCACGAGCCCGAAAAGCCTCCAGTCCGCAGGCAGGGCGTAGATCCCGGCCGCCACCAGCAGGAGCAGTCCGAGCAGGAGCAGCGCCGTGCCCAGGAAGGCCAGGATCAGCACCTGGACGATGCGGATCTTGTCCTCGCGCAGCTCAAGGGCCATCAACTCCAGGCGGCACTTGAGGATGTCGGCCGCCTGGCCGCCCAGCCGCCCGGCCGCCCCGGCCAGCTCCAGGAGGATTGAGGACACCCCGGGCATCTTACTTCCTCGACAGGACCCAGCCAAGGAGCAGGCCCACGACAAAGGTCCCGCCGATGGCGTAGTAGGGCTTGTCCTGGATGAGCTTGTCCGCGTCGTGGGCAGCGGTCTTGCAGGTGTCCAGGAACTTTCCGCCGTACTCGTCATAGCGGTCCTTGGCCGAGGCCATGCTGTCGGCCAGCGCCTTGCGGGCCTTCTTGACCTGCTCGTCGAGCTCTCCGCCCGTGGCTTCCAGCAGGGCCTGGGCATGGTTCATGATCTCGTGAAGCTCCGCACCCATGCGTTCGGTATTGCTCTGTGACATCGTATCCTCCTTGGAGTTCAGGACTTGTCCGTATGGGCCGGGCGGGATGCCCGGCCGCTGTGGCAGAAAATCCACTGTGTCTCCTGCATAACATCATGGACTCTTCGTTGTCTATGTTTGTGACAGAATATTTTGCCCGTGGGCGTATTTGTGCGGCGAAGTCGGCCTGCCCTCCCCCGTTTACCTGCGCGCGGTTTTGCTCTAGAAGGGTGCCAGGCGGGGTGGCCCGCCTTCTAAACGCACGCCAATCGGCCAGACATACGGACGGACATCCCATGCGCATCTCCGACAGACTCAAGAAGCTCAAGCCCTCGGCCACCCTGGCCGTCAACGCCAAGGCCCAGGAGCTCAAGGCCCAGGGCCGCGAGATCATCAGCCTGGCCGTGGGCGAGCCGGACTTCGGCACCCCGATGCACGTTTGCCTCGCCGCCAAAAAGGCCATCGACGACGGCTTCACCCGCTACACCCCGGTGGGGGGCATCCCGGACCTGCGCGCGGCCATCGCCGGATACTACGGCCAGTTCTACGGCGTGGGCGCCAAGTGCGAGCAGACCATGGCCAGCACCGGCGGCAAGCAGGTGCTCTACAACCTGCTTATGGCCCTCATCAATCCCGGCGACGAGGTGCTCATCCCCGCGCCCTACTGGGTGAGCTACCCGCCCATGGTCGAGCTGGCGGGCGGAGTGCCGGTCATCGTGCCCACCACGCCGGAGAGCGGCTTTCTCGCCACCGTGCGCGACCTGGAGGCCGTGTGCAGCCCGCGCACCGCGGTGCTTCTGCTGAACACGCCGAGCAACCCCACGGGCTGCCACTACCCGCAGGAGGCGCTGGACGAGATCGCCCGCTGGGCCAAGTCCAAGGGCATTTTCATCATCTCCGACGAGGTCTACGACCGTCTGGTCTACGCGCCCGCCAAGCCGAGCACGCTGGCGAACTTCTGGCAGCAGAATCCGGAGCACGTGGCCGTGGTCGGCGCGCTGTCCAAGAGCTTCTGCATGACCGGCTGGCGCATGGGCTGGCTGCTCGCTCACGGCGATCTGGTCAAGGCCTGCTCCAAGATCCAGGGCCAGAGCACCTCGAACATCACCAGCATCACCCAGAAGGCGGCCGTGGCCGCCCTGACCGGCCCGTGGGACCTGGTGGAGGAGATGAAAACGGCCTTTGTCCGCCGCCGCGACCTGGCCCTTGAGGTCATCCGCTCCTGGCCGGGCGTGACCTGCCCCAGGCCCGACGGCGCGTTCTACCTCTTCCCGGTGTTGGACCGTTATTATACCAAGGAAACGCCGGACTCCGCCGCCCTGTGCACCAAGATGCTGGAGGAGGCGGGCGTGGCCCTGGTGCCGGGTTCGGCCTTTGGCGACGACCGCTGTGTGCGCTTCTCCTATGCCGTGGCCGACGAGGTGCTCTTAAGCGCGCTGGCCAAGGTGGGCAAGGTTCTGCTCGGCACGTGACCCGGTTCCCGGACACCGCAAACCCGATAGTGAGGGGGCTTCCATGACCGCAGGCTCAGAGCATCAGGACATTCTGGACTGGACCAACGCCTCCTGGGAGCGCCTGCCCTCTTCTGTTGAACTGCGCGGCCGCGCGGCCGAGATGGCCGTGAGGCTCGCGGGCGAGATCCAGGCGGGCAAGCTGCCCTTTCTGGCCACGCCCTTCATGGCCGCCCTGGAACAGGACCTGGCCGAGCTGGAGCAGGGCTTCCTGAAGCGCTTCGAGCACATGCTGCTGCTCGGCATCGGCGGCTCGGCGCTCGGCGCCCGCGCCCTGCAAAAGGCCTTTGCACCGAGCCAGGACCTGCCCGGCCACAGGGGCAAAAGCCTCTGGATCATGGACAACGTGGACGCGGCCGTGCTCCAGGCACACCTGGACCGCCTGCCCGCGGACAAGACCCTGGTCTACGTGGTCAGCAAATCCGGCGACACCATCGAGACCATTGGCCAGTACTTCCTGGTTAAGCAGTGGCTTAAAGATGCCCTGCCCGGCAGCTGGAAGGACCACCTGCTGCTGAACACCGACGAGAAGAAAGGCTACCTGCGCGGGGAAGCGGCCCAGTTCGGCATCCGCACCCTGCCTGTGCCGGACAACCTGGGCGGCCGCTACTCGGCCATCTCGGCCGTGGGCCTGGTGCCTGCGGCCTTCCTGGGCATGGACTGGCGCGCGCTGGTGCGCGGGTTTCAGGAAGTGGCCGCACCCCTGGCCGACCCCGGGCTCGACGCCGGGAAGCTCGCGGCACACCCGGCCTTCGAGTTCGCGGTCTGGGGCAAGGCGCTCATGGACGCGGGCTATTGCGAGCTCATCACCTTCTTCTTCATCCCGCAGTGGGCCAGCTTCGCCGACTGGTTCGCCCAGCTCTGGGCCGAGAGCCTGGGCAAGGACGGCATGGGCTCCCAGCCCATCCCCACCGTGGGGGCAACCGACCAGCACAGCGTGAACCAGATGTTCCTGGACGGCCCGCGCAACAAGGCCTGCCTGTTCGTGGAGCGCGCGAGTGGTCCTGAGGGCCTGCCCTTCCCCGCGGACATGCCCGTGATCTTCGACTATCTGCAGGGCCAGCGCTTTGGCGCGCTTTTGCCCGCCGAGGCGCTCGGCACGCGCATGGCGCTCTGCCAGAGCCAGGTGCCGCTGGTGTGCCTGCGCCTGGGCCGGGACGACGCCCAGGCCGCGGGCAAGATGATGGCCCTGCTTGGCGCGGCCACGCTGCTCACCGGCTGGCTCATGGGCATCAACCCCGTGGACCAGCCCGCGGTGGAGCTGGGCAAGCGCCTGGCCAAGGCGCGCCTGGGGGCCTCGGGCCTGGCCGGGGAAAAGGCCGCGCTGGCTGCCTTCACAGGGCTTGGCACCACCGGCGGCCGCGACGAGCGGGGGTTCTAGCCCTTGGGCATCTACAAGAGCCTGCTCGGGGCGCACAAGCCCCTGCAGTTCGTGAAGGTCCTGACCTGGACCTTCCTGCTGCTGATCCTGGTGACCAACCTGGGCCTGGCCGTGTTTTTGTCCAAGTACGCCGAGCGCGTGCTGCTGGAAAAACAGAAGGAGTTCGGCCTGCTCCTGACCGAAAACCTTTCGCACCAGATCTTCACGCGCTTTACCCTGCCGACCATCATCGGCTACGGGCAGATCTCGCTCCGCAACCCGGAGCAGTTCACCCGGCTCGACCAGGTGGTGCGCAGCACCATCCACAGCTTCCGCGTGCGCGAGGTGCGCATCTACGACCCCGAGTTCCGCATAACCTACAGCACGGACCCGAACCTGGTGACCCGCACGGGCCTGGCCGGGGAGGGCGTCAAGCGCGCCTTCACCCTGGAGGAGCCCAGCTTCGAGCTGTTCAGCAAGATCCCAGGGGCCACGGCCCTGTTCCGGCTGGAGCTCAAGCCCGGCAGCGTACTCATGCGCGGGTTCGCGCCCCTGCGCCTGGAACGCAACTTCGGGCCCGGCGTCAAGAATCCCATCATGGGCATCCTAGAGTTCAGCCAGGACATCACCGACGACTACATGGCCGTGGTGAACTTCGAGCGCCTGGTCTACTCGACCTCGCTTTTGACCAGCATGGTGCTCTTCTTCCTCATCGTGTCCATCCTGCGCCGGGCCGACCGCATCAGCGCCGAGCGCCAGACCGAGAAGGAAAAGCTCCTGCGCGAGCTGCACCAGCAGGAAAAGCTGGCCGGCATGGGTCGCATGGTGGCCGGCGTGGCGCACGAGATCAGAAACCCGCTGGGCATCATCCAGAGCAGCGCCGAGCTGGTGCTGAAAAAGGCCAAGGTCGACAACCACCCGCACACGCGCATCATCGAGGCCATCTACGACGAGTCCCGGCGGCTCTCACGCACGGTGAACGACTTCCTGGACTACGCCCGGCCGCGCCAGCCGCGCATGCTCGAGGTGGACATCTGCCGCATCCTGGAGCAGGCGGCGGTGTTTCTGGAGCACGAGTGCGAGGCCAAGGGCATCCGCCTGGAGCGCGACTGCCCGCCCGGCACCCTGGTCCTGGGCGACAAGGACCTGCTCTACCGCGCCGTTTACAATGTGCTGGGCAACGCCATGCAGGCCATGACCGCAGGCGGCCTTTTGCAGGTGACCGCGCGGTCCGTGCTGCCCGGCGAGGGCGGAGCCCCGGCCGAGGACGGCCCCTGGCTGGCGGTCAGCGTGCGCGACTCCGGGCCGGGCTTCGACGAGGCCAACCTGGACAAGATGAAAGACCCCTTCTTCAGCACCAAGGACACCGGCACGGGCCTGGGTCTGGCCATCGTCGCCAGCATCGTGGAGAGCCACGGCGGGCATGTGGCGCTAGCCAACCACCCGGAGGGCGGGGCCGTGGTCACGCTGATCATGCCCGCGCCCGAATCCAGCTGGCAGATCCCGGCGGAAACGCCGGCCACGCCGCCGGCCGCCCCTGTCACCCCCAAAGCATAGACCGGCCACTCAAGCCTTACGGAGCAGCAACATGTCAGGCAACATCCTCATCCTGGACGACGAGCAGAACTACCTGCTCGTGCTCGAAGCCATCCTGTCCGACGCGGGCTACAAGGTCACCACCCTGTCCGATCCCGAAATGGGCCTGGCCTTTCTCGAGGAGTCCGAGGTCGACGTGGTCGTCACGGACATGAAGATGCCCAAGCTCACGGGCAAGGACGTGCTCGACCACGTCAAGCAGCACTACGCCTACATCCCGGTGCTCATCATGACCGCCTTCGGCAGCATCGAGGCCGCGGTGGAGGCCATGCGCACCGGCGCGTTTGACTACATCACCAAGCCCTTTTCCAACGAGGAGCTCTTGCTGTCCATCTCCAAGGCCATGCAGTTCGGCCGCGCCCAGCAGGAGAACCGGTCCCTGCGCCGGCAGATCCAGGAGCGCTTCGGCCCGGAGAACATCGTGGCCCGGGACAAGAGCATGCGCCACGTGCTGGACATGGTGCACCGCGCCGCGCCCAGCCGCAGCACCGTGCTCGTCACCGGCGAGAGCGGCACGGGCAAGGAGCTGGTGGCCAAGGCCATCCACAACCAGTCCCCGCGCAAGGACGGCCCGTTCATTTCGGTCAACTGCATGGCGCTCAATCCCGGCGTGCTGGAGAGCGAACTCTTCGGGCACGAGAAGGGCAGCTTCACGGGCGCCGTGTCGCGGCGGCGTGGGCGCTTTGAGCTGGCGGACAAGGGCACCCTGTTTCTGGACGAGATCGGCGAGCTGCCGCACGACACGCAGGTGAAGCTGTTGCGCGTGCTCCAGGAGCGCCGCTTCGAGCGCGTGGGCGGCACCGACTCGATTGAAGTCGACATCCGCATCGTGGCCGCCACCAACCGCGACCTAACCAAGGCCGTGGCTGACGGCCGCTTCCGCGAGGACCTGTTCTACCGCCTGAACGTGGTCAGCATCCACCTGCCGCCGCTGCGCGAGCGGCGCGAGGACATCCCGTTTCTGGCCGCGCACTTCCTGGACCGCTACGCGCGGGAGAACGGCCGCGAGCTGAAGGGCTTCACGCCCTCGGCCATGGACTACCTCTCGGCCTACGAGTGGCCGGGCAACGTGCGCCAGCTGGAGAACGTCATCGAGCGCTGCGTGGTCATGTCCACGGGCGACACGGTCTCGGCCGAGGACCTGCCCCCGGAGATCAAGGACGAGGAGTCGCAGTTCAAGAGCGCCGTGGACCTCTTGCCGACCAAGCTGGACCTCTCGGAGACACTCGAAAAGATCGAGGCTGCGGTCATCCGCCGGGCCCTGGTCCGGGCCGACTTCGTGCAGGTCAAGGCGGCGGAGCTGATCAACGTGTCCAAGAGCCTGCTCCAGTACAAGCTGAAGAAGTACAGCATTTCGGCGAAGTAGTTAAAAGGGGCAGTCGTTTGTGTCGAGCACAGCCGGGTGCTGTGTTGCTCTGCTCGGGAGTGGCAGGCTCGTGATGACGTATAAGTTCAGTATGTCATCGCGATCCATAAACAGTATCTGACTACGCTTCGTGGCATCAAGCCTACCGCCGAGCCAGTTTCGGGCAGATTTAGTAATTTCTCCGCCAGCCACTATGAAGGCATGGTCAACGAGGACTTTCTTGCCAATTTCTGGATCAAATATTTCATGACCGAGCATCATTGTCACTTGGTTGTGTATTTCGGCAATATTTGTAGTCGATGCCTTGCTGCTACCGGATGCGTCTAGCTTTCCCCTCTTTGCTTGTATGCCAAAGTATAGCACATGCTGAGTTGGCAAAACATACTTCATCCAAATGTCTTTTCCATATTCCAAAGCCTTGTCTTTGTGCCCAGAAGCTGTCACGCGGCTAAATCCTAGTTGCCGAAACAGTGGCAACAAGACCTCTCCGATAATTTCATCTTCGCTTGACTTGTCAATATATTCTATAAGATTATCACGCCGCTCCATTTCTGCTTTTGAAAGCGGGCGATGTGGATTCTGCGTCGTTGCTGCAATAGTATTTGTCGCTATATGGCGGACATAGCAGATATCGTTCTCGTCATAGTAGGCTTCAAACCCTTCCCGAGAAAGTTCTACGTTAAGTTTTTCCAACGCCATTCTTCTGTCTGGGTCGCCATCTTGTGCATCTCCTTTGTCCATGACATTTCGAATCACGGCTAAAAAGATGTCCGGCGGGCATACTGGATTACTATGCGGTAACTGGAGAATCTCTTCTAATACCCCAGCAACCCAATATCTTCTTGTAGATCCGTCATGCGCGTAGTCGGTATCACAGTCTTGAAAAAATTCCGTTATATGGCTGCTAGTGCGGTATTGGAAGTATTGGATATTGCCACAGACCATATCTGCGAGAGCGCTAAGCGTACGTTTTTTAAAATTCATAATCTCCTCACAACGGTAAGGATTGAGCTACTAGTAGCGCCGGGCAGTTCGGCATACGCCACTCAATTAGTGAGTATCTATTAGGAAAGACATAGTCAAACTGGCGATTAAAGCGCCCCCCTGCGCCCC
>JANXYI010000230.1 GCA_025350085.1 Deltaproteobacteria bacterium | reverse complement strand
ATCGAGGTCGCCGATGCGCCCCTCGCTCATCGGCAGCAGGCCTTGCGTCCAGGCGGCGTCCAGCACCGGCTGGCGGGCCACGAAAAGGGTCTCGTAGTTGGTCTGGCGTATCATGTCAGGGCGTCCCGAGGTGAGATGTTGCGTGGCCAGGGGGCATGGACATGGACATATGCCGCGACAAATGCTAGCCCACTCCCATCATGAATGTAAAGGCACTGCTGGAGGACGGAGCGGACGGGGAATACCTTTCGCATCTGTTCAGTATCGAGCGCTACGCCTGGATGGCGCTGTCCTACGACATGGCCGTGGCCGTGGACATGGACGGGGCGATACTGGCGGCCAACGCTGCCTGGGCCCGTGCCTCCGGCCACTGGCCCGAGGTCCTGCGCGGCCAGTACCTGCTCGAGTTCATGGACTTCGACGACCGCGAGCGCGTGCTGGCCCAGTTCCAGTCCCTTATCACCAGCGACGCCGCCACCACCACCTTCGACTTCCGTTTCCGCTGCGCCAGCGGGGAATACAAGCGCTTCAACTGGAACGTGCTCTTCTCCCCGGACAACGAGATTTTCTACTGCATCGTCAAGGACTTGAGCGATGTGCACGACCTGCGCCACGCCGCCTACCACGACACCCTGACCGGGCTGCCCAACCGGCTCTTTTTGACCGACGCCCTGCCCCGGCTCATCGAGGCCGCAGGCGAGCACCAGCACACCCTGGCCCTCATGTTCCTCGACCTGGACGGGTTCAAGGCGGTCAACGACACCCTGGGCCACCAGGCCGGGGACGTGCTCCTGCAGACCGTGGCCGAGCGCCTGCGCCAGTGCATCTCGCGTCCGGAGAACTGCATGCGCCTCGGCGGCGACGAGTTCGTGCTGCTGGAAACCTGGCCCTGCGACTGCCACGGGGCCGAGCGCCTGGCCACGAGCATCATCACTGCCGTGAACCAGCCGGTCTACATTGGCGACAACGAGGTCCGCGTGGGCGTGTCCATCGGCATCGCCCTGGCCCCTGCCGACGCCGACGCGCCCGACGCGCTCATGGAGCTGGCCGACCAGGCCATGTACCGCGCCAAGCGCGGCGGCAAGAATCGCTTCGTCTTCGCTGCAGGCGTTGAGAATGAGAGCTGTCCCGCGGGGCTTGAGTCCGCCGCGGCGAAAGCGTAGGCTGCCTGCTCCGGAGCCTGCGGCAGCTGCCGCCACAGTCCTAGGTCCCGGCGGAGAATCCCCATGCGCCCCCTTGCCCAGACCCTGGCCGCCCTGGCCACGGCCCTCGTTGCCCTGGCCGTTGCCGTGGCCCTCAACTTCGCCTTCTGGTGGGTCCAAGGCCGACCGCAGGACATCACTGAGGCCCGTGACCCGCGCGTGAAGAGCGCCTCCTTCAGCCCCTACCGCACAGGCCAGAGCCCCTTTACCCAGCCCTTCACCCGCGCTGAGCTGGAACAGGACGTGGCGCTGGCCGCCAAACACTTCGAGCGCATCCGCACCTACTCCAACACCCATCAGTTCGCCCCGGTGCCGGAGCTGGCCCTGAAGCACGGCCTCAAGGTCATCCTGGGGGCCTGGGTCGGCGCCAACCTCAAGGACAACGAGGGCGAGATCGAGGGGCTCATCAAGGCCGCCAACGCCTATCCCGACACCGTGGAGAGCGTGGTGGTGGGCAACGAGGTGCTGCTGCGCCGGGAGCTGACCCCGGAGCTGCTCATCAACTACATCCGCCGCGTCAAGGCCGCGGTAAAGCAGCCCGTGACCTACGCCGACGTCTGGGCCTACTGGCTGGAAAACCCCCGGGTCGCGGCCGAGGTGGACTTCATCACCATCCACGTGCTGCCCTACTGGGAGAACACGCCCACGGCGCTGGACCACGTGATCCCGCACATGCTCGAGGCCCACGCCAAGATCCAGGCCGCCTATCCGGGCAAGCCCATTCTCATCGGAGAAATCGGCTGGCCCAGCGGCGGGCGCGTACGCAAGGACGCCGTGCCCGGCCGCGTGGCCCAGGCCCGCTTTGTGCGCGAGATCATCAACACCGCCCATGACCGGGGCATCGACTACAACATCTTCGAGCTCTTCGACGAACCCTGGAAGTTCGGGCAGGAGGGCACGGTTGGCGGCAACTGGGGGCTGATCAACGTGGAGCGGCAGATGAAGTTCCCGCTCACCGGCCCGGTCTCGGAGAAGCCCTACTGGCTGCTGGCGTTCCTTTTGTCCTCGGGCGCGGCAGCGATGCTGGCCGGGCTGGGCTTACGCCTGCGGCCCCCGCAGGGCCCCTTTCATGGACTCGGGCGCACCGCGCTGGTCTGCCTGGCGGCCCAGGGCCTGTGCACACTGCTGGCCGCCAGCGCGGAGCAGTCCCTGCACCTGGCCTTTGGCCTGGGCGGAATGCTCGGCGGGGCGCTCATGACCGGCGGCGGAGCCATTCTGTGCCTGCTGGTGTTCTCCGAACTGGCCGAGCTCGCGGCCGGGCAGGGCGGGCCGCAGCCCCTGGCCCCGGTCATCGCCCGGCTGGAGGCCCTGCGCTCCCTGCGCCTCAAGCCCTCCGGCCCCGGCGAATCCTGGCGCGCCCTGGCCGTGGGCCAGCTGGACCTGGTGTTCGGCCTGGCCGCATTGGCCCTGACCGTGGGCCTGATCATCGACCCGCGCTACCGCGACTTCCGCGTGGCCCAGTTCCTGCCCGTGGCACTGACCCTGACCGTGCGGCTGCTCGCCACGCGCGGGCTGCCCCGGCCCGTGGGCACCCCACGCGAGGAGTGGCTGTTCATCGGCACCTTTGTGCTCGGCGCGCTGTGGATTCCGGTGCAGGAAGGGCTGGTGAACCCGGCGGCCTGGGCCTGGAGCGCCACGCTGCTGCTGCTGGCCCTGCCCTGGGGTCTGTCCGTCCACCGCCAGGAGCAGGCCCGGCGCCAGGGTCAGGCCGTGCGCCAGGCACAGTAGCGCCCCGGCAGCCTGATCAGCCTACCTGCCCGTCACCTGTCCGACCAGAGCAGACGGCGGCCCTTGCGGGTGAGCAGCCCCAGGGGCAGGCCCCGGAAGTACAGTCCCACCAGATTGCCCGGACCGGCCAGCTCCAGGCTGCGGCCGGAGAGCAGGTCCAGGATGGGCGCGGGCTCGTCCACGTCCAGGCGCAGGTTTGGCGGCAGTTCGTGCGCCGGGGGCAGCAGGAGCCGGGCGCGCGGGTCGGGCCGGAAGCGGCCCCCGGAGGCCGAGCCCAGGGGATACCCCTGCCAGCGCAGCCCTGGGCTGCGGCCCAGCAGCGTGAGCGCCTCCTGGTGCAGAAAATAGACCTTGCCCCCGAAATCCCGCGCCTCGCCCGGCGGCAGGTTGCCCGGCGCAAGCGGCCCGGCCGCGGCGAGCTCCTTGGCCGCCAGGGGCCGCCCCCCAATTTCCGCCGCGCGTTGCGCCACTCCCTCCCCGCTGTCCTCCCCGTCTTCGCCGCCCGCTGCGCCGTCCTGCTTGACGAAGCGCGCCAGGAAAAAGCCCTGGCCCTGGCCTGCCCCGGTCCCGGCGGCAGCGTTCTCGTCAGACCCGGCCTCGGCCCCGGTGTCGGCCCCCCCGTCAGATTTCGTCCCGCCCACGCGCAGCACGCCGGAAAGGCCAGCCAGGGCCGGTTCGCGCGGGGTGAAGCCCGGCGGCGCGGGCAGGGGCGAGAGGTCAAGCGGCAGGGTGTCGAGCGCCCAGGCCGCCTGCTCCTCGTTCTCGCGCACGTGGGTGGTGCAGGTGGAATACATGAGCAACCCGCCGGGCCTGAGCAGCATGGCCGCGCGCGCCAGCAGGACGCGTTGCAGGCGCACGAGCGTCTCGGCCTTTTCCGGGGTCCAGAGCGAGAGCACCAGCGGGTTCTTGTCCGCCGTGCCCCAGCCGCTGCACGGCGGGTCGAGCAGGACGCAGTCCAGGCTGCCTGGCGGCAGGGGCAGGTGCTGGGCCTCGGCCCCGGCAGTGGCGCAATTGGCCGCGTTCACGCGCCGCAGGTTCTGGCGCAGGGTGGCCAGGCGGTCGCGCGAGGCCTCGGCCGCCAGCACAAACCCGGACGGCCCCACGGCCAGGGCCAGGATGCCGGTCTTGCCGCCCGGGCTCGCGCACATGTCCAGGCACAGGTCCCCGGGGTGCGCGCCGAGCAGGGCCGGAGGCAGCATGGACGAGCGGTCCTGGATGTAGATCAGGCCGAAGCTTGCGGCCAGCGACGAGCCCAGGGCAAAGGGCTCGGCCAGCAGGCGGCGCGCGCCCGCGAGAAAGGGCTCGGCCGCGCAGGCAAAGCCCTGGGCCGCCAGCAGGGCCTCCACGAGGGGGGCCTGCTGGGCTGCGGTGGTGATGCGGAAGCTGCGGCCCGATGCCGCCTGGCTCGTCGTCTGGCTCGTCGTCTGACTCATGCGGCGGGCATAGCCCGCGCCGGGGTGGCTTGGCAATGTCCAGGGCGCCCCCAATCCTTGGCCGCCCCCGGCCGCCACCCTCCTGCCGGGCGACGCGCCAAGGTTTCTTTTGCAAGCCGCAGGCGTTGGTGCTATGGGCGGGA
>JANXYI010000219.1 GCA_025350085.1 Deltaproteobacteria bacterium | reverse complement strand
CCCCGAGCACGCGCGCGCCGGCCTCCGACTTCTCCGCCACCAAGAGCGGGGTGCCGCCTTCGCGGGCGATGTCCTGCACGTGGTCCTGGACCGCCTGGGGGAACTCGCTCCCTGTATCAGCCACGAGGCGCTCGATGGCGTCGGGCGCGCCCTTGAGGATGGACCGGCCGCCGGGCAGGTTCACGCCGCTCATGCGCGTCTGGGCCGTGAAGGGGATGAAGGTGGCCCCGAGCTGGCTCACGTCGCGTTGGCGGATGCCGAACTTCTCCTTGGCCAGGACCACGATGCTGCGGCCCTCCGGGGTCTCGTCCACCAGGGACGTGAGCTGGGCGGCGTCGGCCAGTTCATTCTCGCTGACCCCTGGCGCGGGCAGGAACAGCGTGGCCTGGCGGTTGCCCAGGGTGATGGTGCCGGTCTTGTCCAGCAAGAGCACGTCCACGTCTCCGGCCGCCTCCACGGCGCGACCGCTCATGGCGATGACGTTGGCCTGGATCAGCCGGTCCATTCCCGCGATGCCGATGGCCGACAAGAGCCCGCCGATGGTGGTGGGCGCCAGGCAGACGAAGAGGGCGGTGAGCACGGTGACCGAGATCACCGCCCCCTTGCCCGCCTGTTCCACGCCGAACATGGAGAAGGGCAGCAGCGTGGCGCAGACAAGCAGGAAGATGATGGTCAACGCGGCGAGCAGGATGTTCAGCGCGATCTCGTTGGGCGTCTTGCGGCGCTTGGCGCCCTCGACCATGGAGATCATGCGGTCCAGGAAGGTCTCGCCCGGGTCCGCGCTGATGCGGATGAGGATGGAATCCGAAAGCACCCGCGTACCGCCGGTGACGGCGCTGCGGTCACCCCCGGCCTCGCGAATCACGGGCGCGCTCTCGCCGGTGATGGCGCTCTCGTCCACCGAGGCCACGCCGTCGATGACCTCGCCGTCGCAGGGGATGGCCTCGCCAGCAACCACGAGCACGAAGTCGCCGCGGCGCAGGGCCGTGGAGGAAACCATCTCGCTTGCGGCATCGCGGTCGGCCTTGGCCAGCTTGCGGGCCGGGGTCTCGGCCCGGGCCTGGCGCAGGGTCGCGGCCTGGGCCTTGCCCCGGCCTTCGGCCATGGCCTCGGCGAAATTGGCAAAGAGCACCGTGAACCACAGCCAGAGCGACACGGCCAGGATGAACCCGGCCGGGGCCTCGCCGTGGCCGCCCTTCATCTGAAGGTAGAAGGCCTGGAGGAACAGCACCGTGGTCAGCATGCTGCCGATATACACCGTGAACATGACAGGATTTTTCACCTGCACGCGCGGCGAGAGCTTGCGGAAGGAATCAAGCGCCGCGCTCTTCACGATCTCGGGATCGAAGAGCGGGCGGGACAAGGACTTGGTTTTGCCGGACATGGGAGGTTCTCCTTGCCTGACCTGGGGCTAGTGCCCGAGCATCATCAGATGTTCCACAATGGGGCCAAGGGCCAGGGCCGGGATGAAGGTCAACGCGCCCACCACCAGCACCACGCAGATGAGCAGGCCGCAGAAGAGCGGCGTGTGCGTGGGCAGGGTGCCCGCGCTCACGGGTACGCTCTTCTTGGCCGCCAGCGAGCCGGCCAGCGCCAGCACCGGGATGGCCAGCCAGAAGCGGCCGAAGAGCATGA
Source organism: Deltaproteobacteria bacterium (assembly GCA_025350085.1). GTDB lineage: Bacteria > Desulfobacterota > Desulfovibrionia > Desulfovibrionales > Desulfovibrionaceae > Humidesulfovibrio. The sequence continues at coordinate 3,381 of JANXYI010000219.1, read as the reverse complement.
TGATGCCGCCCAGCAGGTTGTACAGCGGGATGTTGGCCGAGAGCCCGGCAAAGGCGCTGCCGTTGTTGTTGGCCATGGACGAGAAGGCATAGAGGATCTCGCTGAAGCCATGCGCGCCGGGGTTGGCGACGGCCGCCTTGCCCGAGGCCGTCATCACCGCCCAGGCCGTGCCGATGAGCACGCCGAAGAGCGGCACCATGATGACGATCGAGCACATCTTGGTCTCAAAGGCCTCAATCTTCTTGCCCAGGTATTCCGGGGTGCGGCCGACCATGAGCCCGCCGATGAAGACCACGATGATGGCGAAGACCAGCATGCCGTAAAGCCCGGAGCCCACGCCGCCGAAGACCACCTCGCCCAGCTGGATGAGCACCATGGGCACCAGCCCGCCAAGCGGGGTGAAGGAATCGTGCATGGCGTTCACCGAGCCGTTCGACGCCGCTGTGGTGGCCGTGGCCCACAGGGCCGAAGCCGTCACGCCAAGGCGCAGCTCCTTGCCTTCCATATTGGCCAGGCCGTCCACGCCGAACCGGGCCATCTGCGGCACGCCGGAATGCTCGGCCCAGAGGCAGGCCGCCAGAAAGGACATGAAAATAATGGTCATGGCCGCGAGCAGCACCCAGCCCTGGCGCGCGTCCCCGGCCATGCGGCCGAAGGTGTGGCAGAGCGCCGCCGGGATAAGCAGGATGGCCAGCATCTCCAGGAAGTTGGTCAGCGGCGTGGGGTTCTCGAAGGGATGGGCGGAGTTGGCGTTGAAGAACCCGCCGCCATTGGTCCCGAGCTGCTTGATGGCCTCCTGGGAGGCAACCGGCCCGCGCGTGATGGCCTGCTCCGTGGCGACCATCGAAATGGGGGCCGGAGTGGGCTTCAGCGTCGGGTCGGCCTTCAAGTCATCAGCCGAGGGCGTGATCTCGTAGGCCACGGGCGCGGCCAGGGTGGCGTTCACCGTGCCCCCAAAGGTCTGCGGCACACCCTGCCAGACCAGCACCAGGGCAAAAGCCACGGACAGCGGCAGGAGGATGTAGAGCGTGCTGCGCACCAGATCGACCCAGAAGTTGCCGAGAAAGCGCGTCTCGCGCCGGGCCAGCCCGCGGATGAGCGCAACCAGCACGGCGATGCCCGTGGCCGCGGACACGAAGTTGTGCACGGTCAGGCCCAGCATCTGCGTCAGATAGCTCATGGTGCTCTCGCCGCTGTAGGCCTGCCAGTTGGTGTTGGTGGTGAAGCTCATGGCCGTGTTGAAGGCCAGGCCAGGCTCCACCGCGCTCATCGCGTCGGGGTTGAGCGGCAGCACACCCTGCGCCCTCTGGAGGACATACAGGACCACGAAGCCAAGCATGTTGAAGAGGAACATGGCCAGGGCATAGCCCTTCCAATCCATCTCCTCCTGCGGCTTTACCCCGCAGACCCGATAGAGCAGACGCTCCACAGGCCCGAGCACGCGGGAAAGAGCGCAGGGCTTGCCCTCCAGCACCTTGGCCATATACTGGCCCAGCGGCCAGGCCAGGCCCAGGAGCAGCACCATATACAGAACGACAGTGAGAATGTCCGGGAACAGCATTACTCGAACGCCTCCGGTTTGAGCAGGGCCACCACCAGGTAGACGAACAGGCCCAGCACCACGATGCCGGTCAGGATGTACAAAAGGTTCATGAGCGCAGCTCCTTGAGGCTTTCGGCCAGACGCACCAGGCCCAGGCTGGCCAGCACGGCCAGCAGGAACAAGAGGCCGATGAGGCCGTCCGACGGTGTCGCAAACATTTCCAACATGGGGCACTCCTCCTCCCGGCCTTGGTTCGCCGGGTTTCTTGAGGAGACTTTTAGCACATCGGAAATAAATGGTGTGTAGGAAAATGAGTGGGCCGCGTAAGGATTGTGTCTAGGCCCAGGGCCTCCGGCACAACTGCTACCCGTCGGCAGCCGGGGAATGCCTGTGGTACCCACTTGGTGTGGCACGACACTTAGACTTACACGGGGGCGACCTGGGAAATAAAGGGACATGACGGGATAGGAAGGGACGGGAAAAGCTACAGCGGCAAAGCAATCACCGCGAGAAAGAAACCAAATTCGGCGGATGGCAGTTTCGAGAAGAAACGACAGTTACTTTTGTTCAGACAATCGAGCGCGACGGTTACTTTTGACCAGATGAAATGCCCAAACGTGAATTGAGCGCTTGAGTGCGGCTGACCGCTTCCATCTGAAAAGAGGTTCCCTCGTTCATGCTTTCAACTGCGCGGGCCATAGCCTTCTGGTACTCAGCAACCTTTCCCCTTTTCAGCAGGTCTATCGCCTCCTCTGCCGTTTCATAGGCCGTCCAACGGCAGTAGTAGAATCGGGAGTGTTGAAAGACGACACTGGCGAGTTTGGCTTTGATGTCGCTGGGCAGGCTCGAAGCTTCGACGTGCTTTTGAATTCCAAAGCATTTATTGTCAGCGGCTAGACTCTTTTCCGCTGCGTCATGAACAATAGGTTTGATGCTGTCGGAAAGGTGACCCGCGAGCGCCTTGGTTGTGGCCGTAGGAAGCTTCGCGCTCGCTGTTTGAAAATTCGCGTGCGCGTCTTCCACGGGCGTTGCCAGCTTCAACAGCTCCGCTTCAACCTCCGCGACCTGGGATCTAATATTGTCTTGCTCTCCGGAGCAGGCACCCAGCGTGAACAGAACGAAGAGCGCCAGGCAGTAGCGGTGAAGCCTCATCGCAATTCCCTCCCCAACCAGACAGCCTTGCCTACGATTCTAATCCCATCCACAAGATCACCTCTGGCGTCAACTTCTAGCGGTAAATAAGCTCCGTTGCAGCTTTTTAGTATAATCTTGCCTGGCAGGATATCTACCATCTTGATGTAGACCAGGTCTTCAACGCCAACAGCGAACATGGCCCCGGCCCTGGGCGTGGTCTGGCTTTGGTCAATAAGCACCACGTCTCCGTGGTGGATCTCCGGCTCCATGCTGTCGCCGTCGACGCACATGAGCACCATCTGCGATATCTGGCCCTTGCGTGCCAAAAAATCCGCCCGGAAGCCATAGCGCTTTTCCGACTCTCCACCCGTCTCAAAACTCCCTGTTCCTGCCGATAGCCGAGCCTCAACCATCGGCACGTAGACCATGTCAACGTCACAGGGGGGAAGAGGTTCGGTCACAACGACGCGTGACAGTGGGGTACCGCAAGGCGAACCAGCTGAAAAATGTTCAACCGAGGTGCGCGAAGGATCGAATATTGGCCCGACACCAGCGAGGAGCCAGTCAAGCGTACAGCCAAGGGCACTGGACAAGGCGACGGCCAGCTCACCCTTTGGGAACTGCCCACCCTCATAGTTCTGGATCGTGGTCAGGCTAACACCAACTTTACTTGCCAAGGTCTGCTGCCCAATCCCCGCAAAATCG
>JANXYI010000208.1 GCA_025350085.1 Deltaproteobacteria bacterium | reverse complement strand
GGTGCAGGGCTACGGCCCGGCGGACCTGGGCACGCAGATCGTGCTCAAGGTCGGCGATCCGTCGAACACCGTGGTGCCCAGCCAGTACGGCGCCGTGGACTATCCGCCGGTGAACGACGGCAGCCCGGTCAAGGGCGGCTCCGAGTACCGCGCCAACATCGAGGGCACGGGCAGCTCAAGCGACGTGGTCGTGGGGCCCGGGGACCATCTGCTGACCGAGCCGGGCAACAAGACCGGCCCCACCAAGCAGGGCGTGGACTACCTGATTGCCGAAGACCCCGGAGCCCACTGGGACACGGCCACCCAGTCCATCCAGGGCAGCGCCTTTGCGGACCCGCTCTCAAGCCCGCGCGTGGGGCTCCTCCCCTTCTATGACCCGCGCTACCCGCCGACCTGCGGCCGCAGCTACCTCACGGTGTACCAGCTGGGCGCGGTGTTCATCGAGGCCGTGGACAGCAAGGGCAATGTCACCGGCCGGTTCATCAGGGCCGTGGCCCAGTCGCCCAAGGATTCGAGCATAGGCAACGGCATGCTGGCCGTGGCCCGGCTCATCCAGGATTCCAGCCGCGGCGCGGCCAACTAAAGGGCACACCGGGGACGAACCAAGGACAGGGGGAGCGCGCCATGAACAGCCAGAGGATCAGTGTCAGCGTGGACGCCGTGGACCCGCAGCGTGCTGCGGCCCTGGCCTCGGGCCTGGCTGCCCTGGGCGGGGTCGAGGTGCTGAGCGGCGCTGCGGCCAAGGGCGCCGGGCTGACGCTCCTGGCCCTTGGCGTTGACCCTGCCGCGGACCTGGCCCTGATGGGCAGGCTCTCCGAACAGGGCCAGGCCGAGGCGGTCCTGGCCCCGGTCATGCTGGTCGGCCCGGCCCCGGCCCCGGAGCTCTTGCTCGCGGCCATGCGCGCGGGCATCACTGAATATCTGCCCGAGCCCGTGGCCGAGGTCGACCTGCGTGCCGCATACGCGCGCCTGCAGGCCCGCCGCATCCTGTCAAACCCGGCCGCCCAGACCTTCCAGGGCCAGGGACAGGGCCAGGCCCCGGCCCCGGGCAACGGCGGCCGCATCCTGCTGGTGCTGGGCGCCAAGGGCGGGGTGGGCACCACCACTGTGGCCGTGAACCTGGCCGACGCCCTGACGCGGCTGGGCACCGGCCGCACGGCGCTGGTCGACCTGGCCCAGCCCCAGGGCGAGACGCCCATCTTCCTCGACCTGGAGCACACCTACACCTGGGCCGACGTGGCCCAGAACATCGAGCGCCTGGACGCCACCTACCTGGAGAGCGTCATGGCCCGGCACCATTCGGGCCTGGCCGTGCTGCCCGCGCCGGGCTTCCAGGCCGAGTCCGCCCTGGAGCCTGCGGTGCTGCGCCAGATCCTGGAGCTTCTGCGCCGCAGCTATGCCCAGGTGATCGTTGACGCGGGCACAGGCCATGACGAGGCGGCCCTGGAGGCCCTGGACCTGGCCGACGAGGTGCTGCTGGTGCTGGACCTTTCCCTGCCGTGCCTGGCCCGGGCCAAGCGCTTCCTGGAGGCCGTGCGCGCCAGCCGTCCGCAGCTGTTGTCGCGCCTGCGCCTGGTGGCCAACCGCAAGACCTCGGAGTCGGACATCGGCACGGCCGAGGCCGAGGGCATTCTGCAGCAGCGCATCGCCTTTGCCGTGGTCAACGACTACAAGAGCGCGCTCTCGGCCATCAACCAGGGCAAGACCCTGGCCGAGGCCGACCCCCGCTCGGCCATGGCCAAGGGTCTGGCCGCCATGGCCCGGGACCTGTGCCAGAGCGCTCCGGCGCTGGCCGCCCCGGCTGGCGCCTCGGGTTCGCTCTGGGCGCGCCTGCGCAACACCCCGCTGGGCCTGTCCCTGGCCCCGCGCAGCGCCTGAGGTATGCCATGGACCTTGCCGCCAGACTGAACCGGACCGCTGCCCCCCCCTCCGCCCCCGGCGCGTCTCTTTCCGGGCCGTCCCTGCCCCTGTCCGCGCAGGCAGCCCGGCCGCGCCCGGCCCAGCCCGGAGCCTGCGTCGAGGGTCCTGATCAGAACAAGGCCGACCAGGCCCGCAGCGACCAGTACCACGAGATCAAGAACAGCATCCACGACCGGCTCATCGACGTGCTGGACCTCTCGCTCCTGGACAGCCTGCCCCAGGAGGAGATGCGCCAGGAGATCAACCGCGTGGTGGAGCGCATCCTGCGCGAGGACTTTGCCCAGGCCCCGCTCAACGCGGCCGAGCGCAGGAGCCTGCTTGGCGAGATCGAGGACGAGGTGCTGGGCCTGGGGCCGCTGGAGCCCTTTGTGCGCGACCCCACGGTCAACGACATCCTGGTCAACGGCTTCCGCAACATTTACGTGGAGCGCAAGGGCATCCTGGAGCTGACCCCGGCCCGCTTCAAGGACGACGACCATTTGCGCAAGATCATCGACCGCATCGTGTCCCGCGTGGGCCGGCGCGTGGACGAGTCCT
>JANXYI010000147.1 GCA_025350085.1 Deltaproteobacteria bacterium | reverse complement strand
GCAGGCCCGCGTCGATGCCGCGCAGGTCGAGCATGCGCTCCTCCAGGTTCCAGGCCAGAAGCAGCAGGGTCTGGGCCTGGCGCCGGGCCTCCAGCAGGGCCTCGGCAGGCGCGCCGGACTGTCCGGCCGCACCGGCCCCTCCGGCAATTGTCCGCTCCACCTCGGCCTGCACCAGCCGCCCGCTCTCCGGGGACAAAGCCTGGGCCTGCTGCAGCAGCCCGTGCACTTTGATGTCGCGGCCATCGGCCACGGACTCGCCGAAGCGCAGGGTATAGGCCAGGATGGCCCGGGCCAGGCGGCGGTCAAAGGGCGCGGCCTCGGGCAGGACATGGTCCGGGCTGTCGGCCTTGGCCAGGCCGGGGTCCAGGAAGCGGGCAGCCGCAGGCAGGGCCTGGCGCTGGGCGTCCGGCAGCAGGTCCGGATGCAGGTGCGGGAAATAGAGCGTCATGGCGGACTCCAGGGGTGTTTCAGGCTTTCTCGCGCAGGCGGAAGCGCTCGCAGGGCCCGGCGCATTGGGGCAGGCGCAGCAGGCAAAGGTCTTCTAGCAGATGCAGGCACTCGGGCATGGACTCGCTACCGCCCACGCGCACGTCCGGGCAGGGCAAGGACTCCTCGGCCAGGCGCTCGAAGCGCCTGCTCCAGAGCAGGCCCAGCTCGGCCTCGCTCAGGCCGAAGTTCTCGGCCCGGTCCAGAAACTCGTCAAACACCGCCTCCCAGCGCGCCAGCACAGTGCAGCGCCAGGCCATGTGCAGGCCGGGGTTCAGGCGCTCCTCGTACAGGCAGCGGCCAGCTTGGAAATCTGCGCACCCCACGGCAGGCAAGCGGACCAGGGTGCCGCGCGTTGTCCCATCCAGACCTTCAGGCCCATCCATCTGCGGCCTCCCATTGTCGTCTTCGGGGGCATCTTTAAGCCGCGCCCGGCGCCTTGTAAAGCCGGACCAGCACACCGGACCTCTCTCCCCAACAGGCACATTGACCCGGCCGGGAGGCGCGCGTAGTGTCCCGGCCCGAGAGAGGTGGCCCATGGGCGGACTTGCAGGCATTCTGATTCTCATCATCATCGTGCTCATCGTCACCGGCAAGAACAAGCTGCCGGAGATCGGCGAGGGGCTGGGCCGCAGCATCCGGAACTTCAAGCGCTCTTTAAGCGAACCGGACGAGGTGGATGTCACGCCCCGGAAGCCGGACGACAAAAACGGGCCGGACAAGCCGCGCCAGTAGCGGCTGACCGGCGCTAGTGCCTGTTGCCGTCGTGGCCCCCGTCGCTGTGGCCATTGGTGCCGTTGTGCGGGGCCATGCGGAAGCCGAGATTCACGTAATAGACCCCGGACACGGCGGTGAGCAGGGCCACGGTTCCCACCAGCCCCAGACGTGAGGCCGGGTAGTCCACGGCCAGGCTGTGCTCGACCATGATCAGGAGCACGAGCAGGATCTGGGCCAGGGTGGCGCACTTGCTGAACCACACCGGCCTGATGCCGCGCTTCACGTCCACCCCGGAATACTGCAACAGCGCCAGCCCGCCCACGATGAACACGTCGCGGCTGACCACCAGCACGGCCAGCCAGGACGGGATCCAGTCCTGCAGGGCCAGGCAGACAAAGGACGTGTCCAGCAGGATCTTGTCCGCCAGGGGGTCGAGCATGGCCCCGAAGTTCGAGCGCTGCCTCAGGATGCGCGCCAAGAGCCCGTCGAGCGCGTCGGTGAGCCCGGCAGCGGCGAAGAGCACCCAGGCGATGTCGAAGCGGCGGTCCGCAAAGGCCATGACAATGCCCGGGGTCATGAGGATGCGCGACACCGTGAGCAGGTTCGGGATGGTCCAGTTGTTCTCGCGCACGCTCGCGGCGGTCATGGCTGCGCCCCCCCCGCGCCCTGGCGCAGGGCCCTCAGCTGGCGGCCGGGGAGATACTCCTGCAAATGCTCGTTCAGGCGCGCCTGGTTCGTCACCTGGCCCGACCAGCGCGCGCTGCTGTTTCCCGGCCGGATGTCCACGACACTCAGCTGCACCTCGCGCAGGCAGTCGTCCCAGGAGCTGAGCGTCCGCGTAAAATCAAGCACCCCGTCCACCAGGGCAAAGCCCGCGATCTCGATGGGGCTGGCCGCGCTTCCGGGCTGCTGCTCGCGCGCGCTGAAATACTGCCCCCAGACATCCAGCCAAAGCTGGGAGAGGTCCCGGCCGTCGGCCGCAAAGGCCTTTACGTCCTGCCTGAGCACTGCCTTCAAGTAGCCCTGGGGCACGCGTTCCAGGCTGACCTGGACCAGGCCGACCGCAGGGGCCGGGCCCTGGGTCTGGCCCTGGGTCTGTAAAACCCGCTTCAGGCCCTGCAAAGCCAGCAGTTCCCCCAGCGGTTGCAGGTCCGGCTCGGCCACGCCGCTGCCCAGGCGCAGGACAAAGCTGCGCGGGTGCCGGGCTCCGGCCAAGAGGCCCAGGCGCGTGAGCAGGTCGCTCAGGCTGGCCCGGTTCACCTCCACGTCCAGGTCGAGCGTCAGGGTCGCGGTCACGGCAGGGGCAGCGGCAGGAGCCGCTTCCGCGCCAACAGCAGCGGCCAAGGGCGCCTTGGCCGGGGCAACCTCCTGGAAGCTCTGGACGAAATCCACGGCGCGCGGGGTGAGGTAACGGCGCAGGAGCCCGGTCCGGGGCTCGGGCAGGGGCGCAGGCAGCAGGCGCTGGGCGGTCAAAAACACGGCCTCGGCAAAGGCGCGCTCCTGGGCCTGCTGGCGGGCCAGCACCGGGGTGGCCCCGGCATCGGCGCTCGCGCTGACGCGGACGGCCTCGGCCTGGGCCGGAGCAACGAAGACTGGCGCGAAAAACAGGACGCTGGCCAGCAGGGCGGACAGGGCGGCATGGCGCAGGGCTTGGAGGCGGCGGGAGCGCCGCAGCACAAGACAGGAAAGAGGCCAGCCGCGTGAGCACATTGCTGCTTCGTACCCCCAGTGGACCGGGCTGGCAAGGGTCTTGACCCGCTTGCAGCCTGCCGCGCCTTGGGCTAGTGGATACCTACGTTTCGAACCCCGGGAGGGAGCATGAACCTGTACCTGATGCAACACGGCGCCTGCCTGCCCCAGGAGGTCAATCCCAACCAGCCGCTCAGCCCCGTGGGCCAGAACCAGGTGACCACCACGGCCCAGGCCATGCGCGTCATGGGCCTGTGGTTCGACGCCCTGCTCACCAGCCCGCGCGTTGCCGCGGTGCAGACCACGCGCATCGTGGCCGAGGGCCTGGGCTACGCCGCCTCCAGCGTGACGAGCTTTGCCGGGCTGGACCAGGGCGTGAGCCTCAAGGTCTGCCTGGAGGAGCTGCGCGTCTGCGAGCGCTACCAGTCCGTGTTCCTCTGCGGTGAGCTGCCGCTTTTAAGCGGCCTGGCCTCGCACCTGCTCACCAGCGGCCCCAAGCTGTCCCTGGCGCTGGACGGCAGTGCGCTCCTGGCCATCGGCATCACCAGCCTCGGCAGCCGCTCCGGCAACTTGCGCTGGCTCCTGCAAGGCCCGCAGCTGCAGATGATCGCGTCGTCCTAGACCCCTACTCCACGCAGAGCATATCAAAACGCTGGCCGGTGATGCACACCGCGCCTAACTCCGTGACCTCGAAGGTGTTTTCCACCCCGACCATGCCCACGCCAGGCAGGCCGTGCTTGGGCTCCAGGGCAAAGACCTGGCCGACTTCCACCGGCCGGTCAAAACCCTTGGCAATGGCCGGCCAGCCGTCGATGGACAGGCCGATGCCGTGGCCGAGAAACGGCACCTTGTTCTCGCCCAGGCCCATAAAGCCCTCGCCAAAGCCCGCCTGGACCGCCCAGTCCGCGCAGTGGGCGTACAGCTCGCTCACCAGCGCGCCGGGTTTCAAATTCTCGGCCAGCCAGGCCTGCACGTCCACGCAGAAGCTGTGCGCGGACAAGACAGCGTCCGGGATGCTGCCGGGCCTGCCTGCGAAGTAGGCCTGGGTCTTGTCCGTGTGGTAGCCCTCAAGCATGAAGCCGATGTCCAGCGAGAGCGGCTCGCCGGCGGCCCAGACCTTGCCCGCATAGCCCATGACCGGCGCGGCCGGGTGCTCCCCGCGCAGGCCCAGCGGACCGTTGAAGCTGCTCGGGTAGTTGCCGGAATCCCCGGACGAGACATGCCCCAGGAAGGCCTCCTCGCCAAAGCCCGACATGCGCATGATGCCCTGGTGCCCGAGCTCCAAAAACACGCCCCAGGCCAGGTGCGCGATCTCGCGCTCGCTCATGCCCGGGCGGATGAGCTGCGGCAGGACCTCATACAGGCCCAGGTCGTGGCGCTCGCCGCACAGGCGCATGATGTTAAGCTCCCACTCGCTCTTGAGGGCCTGGGCAATGGCCAGGGCAGCATCGCCGGACACGAAGCGCTGGGAGGACAGGCGCGCGGCCAGCATCTCGCCCAATTGCCAGGTGAGCCCGGCCTGGTCCACGGCCACGACCTCGGGGAAGGGCACCCCGGCCTCGGCCGCCAGGCCCGGCAGGTCCTTGTACGAGCGGTAGCCCGAAGCGCGGACGCTCGGGGCCTCCAGGGCCGCGCGGCTGAGCCCCTTGCGCAGCAGGAGCAGCGGCGCGCCCTCAAGGGGCAGCCAGAGGCAGCCCATGCCCAGCGTGCCGGTGAGGTAGTAGACCTGCGGCCGGGCGAACACGAGCAATCCGCCCGCCTGGGGATTCAGCTCGCGCAGCAGGCGGCGGCAGCGCTCATGGCGCAGGGCGAGTTCCTCGGCAGGGATGACGGCCAGGGCTTCAAACATGCGTGGGCTCCTTGTTGGTCGATATCCGGGCGCTGTCCGGTGCAGTCCCAGGCTTGGGGGCCAGGGTCTGGGCATCCGGATCAAAAAAGGATACATGCACACCTGCCGCCCCAAACCCAGGACCCCCATGCCAACGGACACCTAACGGACACCCGGCGGCCAGAGGAGCGCATGCTGTACAGCGAAAAAGAGCTAGCCGCCCTGCTCGGCCAGGTCAAGACCATTGCCGTGATCGGGGCCAAGGACAAGCCCGGCCAGCCCGTGGACCGGGTGGGCCGCTATCTCATCGACGCGGGCTATCGCGTCATCCCGGTGCATCCCAAGCGCGCCACGGTCTGGGGCCTTGCGTGCTACCCGACCATGAACGCCATCCCCGTTCCCGTGGACCTGGTGGACCTGTTCCGCGCCCCGGAGTTCTGCCCGGCCCATGCCGAGGAATTCCTGCGCCTTGCGCCCCTGCCCCGCTGCTTCTGGATGCAGTCCGGAATCGTGAGCGCCGAGGCCCGGCGCATCCTGTCTGGCCAGCCCGTGCTCGTCGTGGAGGACCGCTGCCTCATGGTCGACCACCGGGAACTCGCGGCCGGGGGCCAGTATGCCTGAGGCCTCCTTCTCCTGCCAGCGCTGCGGCCACTGCTGCCAGGGCCAGGGCGGCATCATCCTGACCGCGCACGACCGCGAGCGCCTGGCCCGGCACCTGAACCTGGACACCCCGGCCATGCTGGAAAGCTGCGCCGAGACCGCGGGCGACAAGATCCGCCTGCGCATGGGCGCGGACGGCTTTTGCATCTTCTTTGTCCAGGGCCAGGGCTGCGGCGTGCATGCCGGGCGGCCGGACATCTGTCGGGCCTGGCCCTATTTCCGGGGCAACCTGGTGGACGCATCGAGCTGGGAGATGATCCAGTCCGACTGCCCGGGGGTCAACCCCGCGGCCGGGCACGGGTGCTTTGTCAGCCAGGGCGTGGACTATCTGTATGCGCACGGCCTGGTGCACGAGCCCGGACCGGACGCGCCCTGCGCCCTGGTGCTGGATCCGGCCCTCAAGCGGCGTCTCGCATGAACATCCAGGACTGCTACCGCATCCTCAAGGTGCCGCTGGGCGCGAACCTGGACGAGATCAAGGCGGCCTTCCGCCAGCTGGCCTTCCGCCTGCACCCGGACCTGAACCCCTCGCCCAAGGCGGCCGAGCAGTTCCGCCAGCTGAACGAGGCCTACATCCTGCTCACGCGCACCCTGACGGACGAACAGGGGGCGGCGGGCGCCCGGCCTGGCTCCGGCACAGCCGAGGGCCCCCGGACCAAGGCCGAGCAGGCCAAGGCGGGCAAGGCCTACGACAAACAGCAGGCCGAGGGACGCCGCGCGGCCGGGGCTGCGCAGGGTGGCAAAGGCGGCAAGGGCTTCCACATCCGCGAGGAGGAGGTCCTGCGCGACCTGCTCTCCGACCCCTTTGCCCGGCAGGTCTTCGAGGACATTTACAGCCAGCTCAAGCAGCCCGGCCCGGCTTCTGGCCCCAAGCGGCGCCAGGCCGACAGGCAGAAGCCGGGGGAACCGCCCACGCGCCGCAATCTGAACCTGCAGTGGGGCGATAAGTCCGTGGACCTGGACGTGAGCCGCGGGCTGTTCGGCGGCATCAAGTCCTGGCTGCGCAGCCAGCTGGACGACGAGCAGACCCTGTACTTCCCGGCGCACAGCCTGGGGCCGGGCAAAAGCCTGCGCATCACGGTCTCGGCGCGCTTCAGCGGGGAGCCGAAGACCATTGAGATCAGCCTGCCGCACGACTTCGTGGTCGGCCGGCCTGTCCGCCTCAAGGGCCTGGGCCGCAAGCTCGGGCCGTTCACCGGCGACCTGTACCTGCGCATCCTCGCCAAATAGCGCTGGCGCGCCTGGCCAAATAGCGCTGGCGCGCCTGGCCAAGTAGCGCCTGCGCGCCGGGGCGAAATGGCGCCCCCCGGAGCCCGGCCCCGGCACTTGTCAACGGCCCGGAAATTGACTAGGTCGCAGCAGGTAACGTTCGCCCACAAGGAGCCCCAATGCTCGCCATCCTCGAATACAGGGCAGGCAACCAGACCAGCGTACGCCGCGCGCTTGACCACCTAGGCATCGAAAACCGCATCACCAACGACCCGGATGAGCTTGCAGCCGCCGACGGCATCATCTTCCCCGGCGTCGGGGCGGCGGGCCAGGCCATGGACGACCTGTCCTCCGGCGGCCTGGACGAGGTTCTGAAGAGCCTCATCTGGCAGGAGAAGCCCCTGCTCGGCATCTGCGTGGGCTGCCAGATCCTGCTCGACTACTGCGAGGAGAACGACACCCGCACCCTGGCCGTGATCCCCGGCGAATGCCGCCTGTTCAACCCGGCCTGGCTGGAGGAGGACGGCTCCACCATCCGCGTGCCGCACATGGGCTGGAACCGCGTGGAGTTGAAGCAGCCCTGCATGCTGTTTGACGGCATCCCGGCCGAGGCCGAGTTCTATTTCGTGCACAGCTACCACCCGGCGCCCAGGCCCGAGTTCGTCCTCGGCGTGACCATGTACGGCGAGAACTTCTGCTCCGTGCACGGCCGCACCGGCCTCTGGGCCGTGCAGTTCCACCCGGAAAAGAGCGGAACCCCGGGCCTCAAGCTTTTGCAGAACTTCCACGCCTTCTGCCTGGAGGTGCGCAATGCTCAGTAAGCGGATAATTCCCTGCCTGGACGTGCGGGGCGGCAAGCTGACCAAGGGCGTCAAGTTCGCGGGCAACGTGGACATCGGCGACCCGGTGGAGACCGCGCGCATGTACTACGAGCAGGGCGCGGACGAGATCGTGTTCTACGACATCACGGCCTCAAGCGAGGGCCGCGGCATCTTCCTGGACGTGGTGGAACGCGTGGCCAGCCAGATCTTCATCCCGTTTTCCGTAGGTGGGGGCATCAATTCCGTGGCCGACATGCGCGCCGTGCTGAGCGCCGGGGCCGAGAAGGTCTCGGTCAACTCCGGCGCGGTCAAAAATCC
>JANXYI010000090.1 GCA_025350085.1 Deltaproteobacteria bacterium | reverse complement strand
GTTGTGGCCGTCCATGATCGGCATCTCGATGTCCGAAACCATGATGTCCACGTATTCGGAGAGCGGCTTGCCCTCCTCGGCTGCGCGCAGCTTCAGGCCCTGCAGCAGGTCCCAGGCCTCCTGGCCGTTGACGGTCTGGGTGACCTCGAACCCGGCCTTTTCGAGCATGGTGCCGATCATGCGCCGGATGCTCGTGGAGTCGTCGGCGATGAGCGCGCGGAAGTGCTCCTTCTTGGTCGGGCCCTTGGCCTCCCGGATGGACTCCATGGCCGTGTCCTCGATCTTCATGGCCAGATGCGGATTCAGCTCGGCCAGGATCTTCTCCATGTCCAGCACGAGCAGGATGCGGTCCTCGAAGCGCACCACGCCGGTGACGGAGTTGCCCGAGTATTCGTTCAGGTGCCTGCCTGGGGCCTCGACCTGGGTCCAGCTCAGGCGGTGGATGCGTGTGACGCCGGAGACCATGAAGGCCGAGGTCATGCGGTTGAACTCGCTGACGATGACCTTGGTGCTGTCCTTGACCGTGGACATGCGCTTGCCCAGCCACAGGGACAGGTCCACCAGGGGGATGATGCGCGAGCGCAGGTTGAAGGCGCCGAGCACCGAGGGATGGGGGATCTCCGGCAGCTGCGTCACGTTGGGCATGCGGATGATCTCCAGCACCTTGGCCACGTTGACGCCGTAGTAGCCGCGGTACACCTTGCCCGAGGCGTCCGGCTCCTCGTCGATGTAGAACTCCACGAGCTCCAGCTCGTTGGTGCCGGATTCCAGCAAAATGTTCGTCTGGCTCATTTGAGTTCCCCCTGCGGCCATCAGACCGAACCACCTTTTCGGATTATAACCTAGCTGACTTTATGCTGCCTGTAAACTGCCGCTTTTCGGGGTCTTGGCGGCCGGGGAGATCAGTGCCAGGGGCTGTTTTTCAGGCGATTCTTGTTGACACTTTACCCTGGGTAACACTAATGCTGAATTGAAAAATAAAAATAGTTTAGAAATAGTCAGGTATTCGTCCAAAATTTCTCCGCCACACACGGCCCGGGCTCCTGTTCCGGGCCGTGCGGACGGCCCGCCGGGCCTTGCCTGGCGGGGTTTTGGCAGCGCCGGACCGGACAAGGGACACGGGTGCAGGCTTGAATCTGAAGGAAAGGCTCTCTTCCACCGAGAACCTGCTGCGCGCCATCCGTAGCGGCGAGGCCTTTGCTTCCCTGCGCCGGTCCAAGGACAAGAAGGCCAAAGCCGCGCCCCAGTCCACCCCGTCCGCCGAGCCCCCGACCGCCGCTGCCTCGTCGGCAACCCCGGCAAGTCCCGAGCCCGCCAAAGCCGCCCCCCTGGCGGCCAAACCATTCTGGAGCCGCCAGATCTCCTTTGGCACGCTGCCGAAATCAGCCCAGCTCGGGGTGAGCATGAGCGCCGGACGCCTCAGCCTGGCGCTGGTGTCCGGCGGCAGCCTCCAGTTCGCCGTCCGCTTTCCCTTCGGTCCCGACCAGGCGTTCGGGGAGAAGGGTTTTCCCGCCTTTTTGCGCACCTGCCTTGAGAGCGTCCGGGACAAAACGTCCCAGGCCAGGATCTGGGCCGTTCTGCGGACCCAGGATCTGGACCTGAACGTCCTTTCCGTGCCCAAGCTCTCCGGCGCAAAGCTCGACGCCGCCGTGTACTGGACCCTGCAGAAGGAGAAGAAGTTCGCCGAGGCCGAGTACGTCCTGGACTACGTGGTGCTGGGGCCGACCAGGGAGGCCAAAGAGCCGCGCCTGGACGTGCTGACCTGCCTCGCGCGGCGTGTGGACGTGGACCGCCTGCGCGACGCCTTCCGCGAGGCGGGCCGCCCGCTGGACGGCATCACCACCCTTTCCAGCGCCCTGCAGGGCCTGTACCGCCTGCCCGGCGCTCCCAAGGGTTTCGCCCTGGCCGCGAACATCCACGTGGAGGAAGACGCCTCAACCATAGGCCTGTACGACGCCGAGGGCTGCCTGCGTTTCAGCCGCTTCATCCGCTCCGGCACGGACAGCATGGCCGAGGCCGTGCTGGTGCACTTCCAGGATCTCTCCAAACCCAAGCCGACCCAGGTCGTGGAGCTGGAGCTGCCCCCGCCAGGCGCACCCAGGGCGGCCGGGACAGACGCATCGACCACGGCCAGCAGTGCAAACGGCTCGGTCGTGCTGACGCCCGTGGATTCCCTCCAGGCCAAGGGGCTCATGCGCCACACACTCCTGGGCGGCCCGCTGCCCAAGGGCTTAAGCCCAGGCCATGTACTGAGCGAAGACCAGATGATTGAGGCCATCGGCCCGGCCATCGACCGCCTGGCCAAGCAGGTGGAGCGCACTCTGGAGTACTACGCCACTTCCACGCAGCAGCACTGCGACGTGGTGCACCTAAGCGGCCGCATCTTCCGCAACCCACGCGTGTTTGAGGCCCTGGCCGCGCAGCTTGGCAACCCGCACCAGGCCTTTGACTCCACCACCATGCTCCCGTCCAGGCCCGACGCCGTGTCGCCCATCGACTGCATGGCCCTGGCCCCGGCCGTGACGGCCGCGCTCTCGGCTCCGGACAAGGGCATCAACCTGCTGCGCAACTACAAGCAGCGCGCCGCCGTGCAGTCCAGGCAGACTATCACCCGCGGCCTGATCCTGGGCCTGGCGGCCGGCCTGCTGGCCATCGTCGGCACTGGGCTCGTCCTCGAGCGCCACGTCGCCGAGCACCGCAAGGAGCTTGCCCTGGCCCGGCAGCAGCTCCAGGCCTTGGGCCCGGGCATCGACGAGGCCACCCTGACGGCCTCCGTGGCCCAGTTCAAGCTTCGCCAGGAGGCCCTGCGCGCGGCTGCGGGCCGCTTCACGGCCCCGGCTGTGCTGGCCGAGCTGTCCCGCCGGGCTCCGGAGAACGTCAAGATCCTGAACCTGACCCTGGACATGGCCGCCCCGGCCCCGGCCGCGCCTCCGGCCCCGGGCAAGACCCCGGCCGTCCAGCCCCGCGACCTCATGACCGTGGAGGGCATCATCCTGGGCGCCAAGGCCGACTTTGAGCCCACCCTGTCGCGCTTCGTCATCGAGCTGCAGGCCTCGCCGCTGTTCACCATGCCCGTGGTGCACCAGACCAGCCTGAAGGACCTGGGCGCCGAGGGCCAGGTGCTCTATTTCGTCCTGCATGTGGGGGTGCAGTGATGGACCTGAAGCAGCTGCTGGACAAGAAGCTGGCCCTGAGCCCGGAGCTGCGCCCACTGGCCCTGCGCGTGGGCCTGGGCCTGCTGGTCCTCGCCGTTGCGGCGTATATCCTCGTGTTCGTGACCGTGCAGGAGCACGAGCGGCTCGAGGCTGAAGTTGTGGAGACCCGCGAGCGCGCCCAGCGCCAGATGGCGCTCCTGCCCGCCTGGTCCAGCATCGCCGCCCTGAACCAGAACGCCAGCCTGGGGGCCGTGACCGTGCCCCGGCCCGAGCCCGTGCCGCGCACCAGGGTCTACCTGATGCCCGAGCAGATCGCGCACATGGCCCGGGCCCTGGGGGTGGAACCCCTGGAGGTCACGCTCAACCCGGCCTCGCTTGGCCAGGACCCCACGTCCATTCAGGCCTCGGGGGTGTTTTCCGGCCAGATGGAGGGCGTGCGCGCGCTGCTCATGGACATAGGACGGGCGCCGTGGCTGGCGCGCCTGGAGCGCGTGGAGCTGCGCGCGGCCGACGGACGGCTTGAACTCTTTCTCCAGTTGCGCATAGCGCTGGCGGACTAGCCGGGCGCGGGCGGGATACGGATGCAGAAGCGCGAAAAGATACTCCTGGGCGTCGTGGCCCTGGCCCTGGCGGTGGGGGGCTACATGTATCTCGGCGTGCCAGGGGGGCCAGAGGCCAAGCCCGTGGCCACGGGCGCGAGCAAGGCCGTGGTCGACGAGGTGGCCAAGAGCGTAGAGCAGGCCAGGCTCTCGCCGCAGCAGGCGTACCGCATCGGCCTGCTGGTGGACAACGCCACCGGCGACCCGTTTTACGGCGGGGCCGGGGGCATTTCGCTGGAGGAGGACCGCGGCCTGGGCGGACCCGGCGGGACCGGCGGCGAGGCCGAGTTCGTCTACAGCGGGTTCATGAAGCTTGGCACCAAGCTCTTCGCGGTGGTCAACGGCGTGGAATACGCCGTCGGCGACGAGCTGGCCGAGGGCGGCCACAGCGTCAAGATTATCGACAAGAATTTCGTGGTGCTGGAGCGAACGGATGGCTCCACGGGACGCAAGCTCACCAGGCGCGTCCCCCTCGTCGAGGACGACACGGACAAGATCCGCATACGGGTGGTCAAAAAAAGATGAAGCTACAAACGCCCATCACCCCCCTGGCGCTCCTGGCCCTGGTGCTCTCGGCCCTGCTCCTGTCCTGCGCCCCGGCGGCCAAATCGCCGATCCCTTCGGCCCAGGATTCCGTGGACACCTGGAAGGCCATGGAGGCGCAGACCCAGGGCCACTCCCCGCGTGGCCAGTTCATGCTGGCCGAGCCCCCGGTGGTCATCGACCGGCCCCCGCTGCTCGACGCGAGCCGACGCGACAGCCAGCACAAACTGCCGGAAACCAGGCTGTCCCTGCGCATGCACAACGCCGACATCGTGGCCGTGCTCCAGGCTTTATCCCGCGCGGCGGGCAAGAGCATCGTGGTCAGCCCCGGCGTCACCGGCGTCATCAACGTGAACTTTGTGGAGCGCCCCTGGGGCGAGGTGTTCCGGTCCATCCTGACCTCCAACAAGCTGACCTACGGCTTTGACGGCGAGACCATCCGTGTCATGGCCTCGGCCGATCTCCAGGGCAACCTGGACCTGGAGGGCATCAAGCGCAAGACCCAAGGCGAGCGCAGGGACGCCCTGGCCGAGGAGCCGCAGGTCACCAGCGTGGCCAAGGTGCGCTTCGCCGACGCCAAGCTCCTGCAAAAGACAGTGGAGGCCACACTGTCCAAGACCAGGGACGGCAAGATCATCGGCGCGGTGCAGGTGGATGAGCTGACCAACTCGCTGATCATTCAGGGCGTGGAGCAGGATCTGGCCAAGGTGAGCAAGCTCCTGGCCAGTCTCGACGCCCCGCGCTCGCAGATCAAGCTCAAGGCGCACATAGTGGAGACCACCCGGGAGATCGCCCGCGACCTCGGCATCATGTGGGGCGGCGGCTATACCGGGGACGTGCGCAGCGGCAACAAGTTTGGCGTGGGCGGAGCGTATGCCATTGACAAGCTCGTGGGAACGGCCACAAGCGGCGTCACCGACCTGAACACGGGCAATTTCGGCGCCCTGGGTGTGCGCCTGCCCGCCAGCACTGTGGCCAGCTCAAGGACCGGCGCGTCTCTGGACCTGTCTTTCGGCAAGGTTGGCGGCAACATCCTGGAGACGCAGCTGCAGGCCCTGGCCACGGACAACAAACTGAACATCATCTCCAGCCCGTCCATCGCCACCATGGACAACCAGAAGGCCTACACCGAGGCCGGGGAGCGCGTGCCCTACCAGACCGTCTCCGGCACAGGCACCAGCGCCACCTATTCCGTGGCCTTCCAGGACGCGGTGCTGCGCCTGGAGATCACCCCGCACATCATCGACGAGGAGTTCATCAAGCTCCAGGTGCTCATCCAGAAGGACGAGGTGGACACCACCCGCGCCGTGTCCGGCAACCCGTACATCGTGAAGAAGAAGACCGAGACCACACTCATCGCCAGAAACGGCGAGACCGTGGTCATCTCCGGACTAAGCAAGCTGCGCAACTCCCTGCGCGAGGCCGGGCTGCCGGGCCTCAAGGACGTGCCCGGCGCGGGCTGGCTGGCCAAGAGCGAGAGCAAGGACGACCTCAAGGACGAGTTCATGATCTTCATCACCCCAACGGTGCTGGCCGACTGGCGCCAGGGCGAGCGCCAGAAGAGCTATGACGAGATGGAGAAGGAGCTCGCCGCGGTGCGCAGCGAGGCCGAGCGCCGGGATGAGGCCGGAGAGAAGTCCGCGCCAGGAGGAGCCCGATGAACCTGTACGCCAATCTGGA